>JAFBAP010000032.1 GCA_019247695.1 Verrucomicrobiota bacterium
GCGGCGAGGGCATGGATGGTGGGCCGGCGGAACAGTTCCAGGATGGGGATGTCGCGGTTGAGGCGCTTGGCCAGGCGCGCCTGCACCCGCACCAGCAGCAGCGACTGGCCCCCCAGGTCAAAGAAGTTGTCGTGCACCCCCACCTCAGCCACCCCCAGCACCTCGCGCCACACCGCCGCCACCTGCCGCTCCAGCCCGCCCCCGGGCGCCCGGCCCCGGGGCGCCGCCCGCCCGCGCGGCGCCGGCAGCGCCCGCCGGTCCAGCTTGCCGTTGGCCGTGCGCGGCAAGGCCGCCAGCACCTCCAGCTGCGAGGGCACCATCCAGGCCGGCAACCGTTCGCGCAGCCGCTCGCGCAGCGCCTCGGGCCGAGCCGCCCCGGCCACGTAGGCCACCAGTTGGCCCTCGCGCATGGCCACCGCCGCGGCGTTGACCCCGGGGCAGGCGCGCAGCTGCGCCTCGATTTCGCCCGGTTCGAGCCGCCGGCCGCCCAGCTTGAGCTGCTCGTCGAGCCGGCCCAAAAACTCCAGGGCGCCGTCGGCCCGGCGGCGCACCCGGTCGCCGGAGCGGTAAAAGCGCCGGCCCTGGCGCCAGACGAAGCGTTCGGCCGTCAAGTCGGGCCGGCGCAGGTAGCCGCGCGCCAGGCCGGCCCCGGCCAGCCAGAGTTCCCCGGGCACCCCGACGGGCAGCGCTTCGCCCTGCCGGCCCGCCACCACCACCTCCACGTTGGCAATCGGCTTGCCAATGGTAATGCCTTCCCCGGGGACCACAAGGGCCGCGGTCGCCACGCTGGTGGTTTCCGTCGGCCCATAGACATTCCAGAGTTTTGCCTCAGGCATCGCCGCGTGCGTACGCGCGGCGAGGGACGGCGGAAGAGATTCACCGCCGAGGATGACGGTGCTCAGGCGACCCCTCAATGAAGGCACCCGACCGGACTCCACCGCGTCCAGAATCGCCTCCCATTGACTGGGTACGCAGTTGAGCGCGATGCCGCATCGTTTGCTAAGCTCACGCGCCAGCACGACCGGATCGACGAGCGCAGAGTCCGGTGGGATCCACACCGGCCGGCCCGCGATCAACGGCGCGAACACCTGTTTGAGCGAGGCGTCGAAAGTCAGGCGGGTGATCCATGGCAAGAGTTCAGGAAATGCAGACGTAAACCAGCACAGAAAATTAAGGACCCCGCGATGTTCGGCCAGGACCGCTTTGGGTGCACCGCTCGACCCGGAGGTGTAGATGGCATAGGCGACTCGATGAGAATCACTGGTAACGCCTGGGGAAGTGGCCCGGGGTGGCGGGAACGGGTCGGCGGCGGTCAGGACGAATGCCGGGTCGGCATCTGCGAGGATCTGCTGGCGCCGCGCCTCGGGATCGTCCGGGTCCAAAGGCAGGTAGGCGGCACCCGCTTTCCAGATGCCCAGCACGGCGGCAATCAATTCAGGGCTAGGAGGAAGCGATAGCGCGACAAGCGCGTTCGGCCCAACGCCGCGGTCGATCAGGTGGTGCGCCAGACCATTGGCCATGTAGACCAAGCCCCGGTAGCTCACATCCCCTACGGCAGGCGCGTCGGGGGTACGGGCGGCCTGCGCGTCAATCAGGTCGTGCACGCAAAGCTCGGGTATCGGCGCAGCGGTGGAATTGAACCCATCCAGGCAGCGGCACTCATCCGAGGTTAGCAACGGCACGCCGCTGACCGGAGTATCCGGATCGGCAACCAGCCTTTCGAGAAGCACCTGAAAATGGCTCGCCATTCGGGTTGCCGTTGCTCGCTCGAACAAGTCACTCGCGTACTCCAACCTGCCCCCGACACCACCAGGGCCCTCCCATAACGACAGGTTAAGGTCAAATTTCGACGAATGTCCGGACGACGGCAAAGAGGTCCATGAGAAGCGCAAGGGTGGGTCGTCCGCAGGGTCGCGCCGAACAGAAGAAGTAAGGCCGTCGCCGCACGGTGCGGCTGCTTCGCCCTCAGGTGACGGCGCGGTGGCGAGTTGGAAGAAAACCTGGTAAAGGGGATTACGACTCAGGTCGCGTTCGGGCTGGAGATCTTCAACCAGCTTTTCGAAAGGCAGCTCCTGATGGGCATACGCCCGGACCGCCCGATCCCGGATCCGCGCCAGTAAGTCGCGCAAGCTTGGATCACCCCCGAGGTCGATTCGAAGGACGAGCGTGTTCACGAAAAACCCGATCAAACCTTCCAACTCGCCCCGGGTGCGTCCGGCCACCGGCGTGCCCACCGTCACATCGTCCTGCCCGCTATATCGGCTCAACAGTACCGAGAACACCGCCAGCAACGCCATAAACATCGTCGCTCCCTGCTCGTGAGCCAGGACCTGCAATTTTTGAATCAACGCCGGTTCCAACTCCATCGGCACGCTATCACCCCGGAAGCTGGGGATGATCGGCCGCGGCCGGTCAGTCGCCAGATCTAATACCTGCGCCCCTGCCAATTCCTCTCGCCAGAAGGCGAGTAGCTCTTGCAAGCGGGCACCAGCTAATTCGCGCCGTTGCCACACGGCGAAATCCGCATACTGAATCGGCAGCGGCGACAAAGCCACCGGTCTCCTCGCGTGCCCGGCCGCGTACAACGCGGATAACTCCCGCAGGAAAATCCGCATCGACCAACCGTCAGTCACGATGTGATGGATGCACACGATCAACAAACGTTGCTTAGGAATCACGCAGACCCGCAGCAAAGGACCACGTTCCAGATCGAACGACCGGCGGACGAACTCCCGCGGATCGACATCCACCTCCAAGACGACAGGGGCGCCGCCACCTACCTGCGCGAATGGCTGACCCTCTATCGCCACGAAGGTCGTGCGCAAACTCTCGTGTCGAGCTACCAACGCGTCCACTGCCCACGTCAAAGTCTCTAAATCCACTTCACCATCCAGGCGCATCGCGACATCGACGGTGTAAAGCTGACGGTCAGGCACCAGCCGGTCGAGGAACCAAAGGCGCTGCTGCGCAAATGAGGTTGGAAAAATAAAAACCTCGTCTCCTGCGCTAAACGTCGAAGGCTTGGCCACGGTTCAAGGGGGGATGTCGGAAGGCGTATGGAAGCTAAGACTTCCAAGCCGCAGATAACAAGGTAAAAAGGATTTTGCCTGTCTAATGATTCCAGCGCTTTGCTCCCCGGCGAGCCCTGCATGGGTCCCGCCCTTTCGCCTTCTGCCTGGCGAAGTACACCTCTTTCAGGCAACACCGCGCGACTTAACGCCATCGGTGTCCCAGTTAGCACAACGTTTACGGGGCGAACCAGGTCCAAGCTTTCGGGTAGATATCTTCAGGCGCACAGTGGCGGACAATCGAACCTTGCGGAAATGCCAGCGCGGCCAGGTGACCGGGCGCCGGGATCCAGTCGATGGTCCTCCAATGGTACCCGCTTTCGGGATAACGCACCTCGTCGAACCACTCTGCGCAACTCGCCTTGCAGTGGGCTACTGAAAACGAGCGCAGGGAGCCGCCAAGGCCGCAACCTTCGGCTTTGACCACCGCCTCCTTTCTCACCCAAATGCGATAAAACGTGTTAATCACCTCATCAGGCCTGGCGGCTGATAGAACGGCGCGCTCGGCGGTCGAAAATGCGATTGCTGAGACATCGTCGATTAAAACGGACCCATAAAGCTCCAGCGCCTCAAGGTCGACCCCGACCGCTTGCGCTTCAGCCCAGGCGACCAGAATACAGTCGCCGCTATGCGCAACGTTGAATTCGAAACGCTTCCGGCCCACCGGAATCGGGTTCGCAAGGTACGGCTTGCCCGTCGACGTGTGATTCAGCCGTACCCTCGCAGGCTCAACCCCCAAATGCGCTCCGCAAAGGCTGCGCACGATCGCGCGGCCAAGCACAAATCGCGTTCGGTCTGTTTCCCGGAGAAAACCTTGCGCGCGTACCTGTTCCTCGGGCGAAAGCCATTCATGCATGTAACCGAGCCGCTGCGCATACTGCTTTAGGCTGAAAGTACAGGCGTGCACGACAGACGGGTTGCGGTATCCAACTCCCAACTCAGCGAAAGCCATAACCGTAGAATCGGTCACGTCGCGGTTCTCGTCCAAATCTCGTCACGTCTATACTTCGTCGAGCGAGGGCGCCTATCATTCTCGCCCGCAAGCGATGATCTCGTTCCTATAAACCGTGATCTTGGCGTCCTGAGCAACGTAATACTTAGGGACGGCGCAAGTCCACTTTGATCGAAAGGTAGCAGACGTAGAGGATTCCATGCACGTAAAGGGGTCGGTCCAGGACACTATAGGAACGCTCTGACTGGCCTTCCAAGGTGCTACGTTTAGAAATGCCTGTCCCGAGCCGGCACCTGTAAGCGGAACTCGTCCATTGCACGTGTTCCCCACCCTTTCGGGCCGTTGCCGGTGTCTGTGAGAGCAACCAGGCTTCGCTGCATCCGGCTTCGTTTGGGCAAAAGGCCGAAGGCAGGCCGGGACGCCCCGGTTTTCCCTCGACGGATCGTGCTTGCCGCCGTGGTGCCGCCGCCCTAGCCTGCCGGGCATGCACCGATTCGTCCCCTTCCATTGGATCCACCCGGGCGATGTCCTGGAGTTTCGGAGTTTCTTTTCGGTCGTGACGCACGTCGGCGAGGATAGCGGCGGCTGCCTCTTGATCCGGGCGGTGCAGACCGATGGCCAACCGAACCAATGGAAGTACCCCCTCAAGGCGTCACCGGTCGCGTTCGCTCGGCTGGGAGAGGGTTGCACGCCGACGGCTGAAGGCTTGCGCACGTTCCTTGCTCGCCGGGAGTGACGCCGGCGGGTCGACCTCGGGATCCTCAGAACCTTGCCGGCCGCTGATTCCTGCGCCCGGGCAGTTCCGGCGGGTCCTCGCTCGCGTCGGGCAATTCGTCAACGCGCATAGAAAGCCGGCAAAATCCGGGAATTCTTGTGCGGTGGACCTGCAAAAAGACGTTCTCAAGGATACCGGGTGCACCGCGTCACTTCTTCATCGGGCTCCAGCCAGGATACGCGTAAGGAGTACCGGACCGGAAGCGAGGTGCCGGCCGGTAATCGCCTGTACCGTCTCAACAATCGCCTCATTCAAGGGCGTTGGAATTTTTAACTGCCGGCCAAGGTTCACGACGTAGCCGTTGATGAAGTCGATCTCCGTCCGGCGCCCGCGCTCAAAGTCCTGGAGCATGGACGGCTTCAAGTCACCGTAGGCTTTCAGGATCTGACCAATCCATGCATCGTGTTCGGCGCCGCGCGTGATTTGCCCATTCCACTCCGGCGGCACTGGGTCGACGATCATGGGCTCCGGCCGAGCGCCGGTTGCGCGCGCCACCAGCAGCGTTTCCGCATAGGTCCGGTCAAACAGTTCGCGGCCCTCAGGCAGGTTGATGTACCGGCGCATCGTCCGGCCCGCAATCGCGCCGAGGGTGGTGACGGAACAGTTCAGGAGCAGCTTCGACCAAATGGCCCCGGGAAGGTTGGGCGTCACCCTCACTTCCACGCCTCGGCCGAGCCATCGACTAACTCGCTCGGCGCGCGCACTCTTGCGGCCGCCGAGTTCGCCGATGAGCAGGTGGCCTGCGTTGCGTTGCTCATAGACGCCCGGGGCCGGCATCGTGGCCCCCAGGTTCGATAGGCCACCCAGCACCCGCTCCACGCCGAACCGGTCTGCGAGAAGCTGAGAGACGCCGCCGTTCTGGATTGGCAGCAGCACCCCGCCTGCTCCAAGCAATCCTGCCAGCCGTGGCGCTGTATCGATCGCATCCTGAGCTTTGGTGGCAAGCACGATCAGGTCGAACGAGCTACCGGCAAGGTAGTTGTCAAGGGCTGCAATGTCCGGCACTTTAACGGTAACGTCGCCCCCGACCCCCGTCACGCGAAGGCCTGACCTTCTCAGTGCCAATGCCGACTCGGCGTTCCGAGTTGCCAGCCAAACGGAACAACCACTCGCCTGCATCCGGGCGGCAATGAGCCCGCCCAAGGCGCCGATGCCAACGATCAACGTCCTCATACACAAAAAATGCCGATGGACTCTGAATTTTGAATTTCTACGCCACGGTGCGCAGCTGGTCCTCAGCGAGCCGGCCAAGGATCCGAATGGCCTGCTCAAGTTTGGCATCGCACGGGCAAGCGCAGTTTAGCCGAATGAAATTGGAGTAGCCACCGGACGTGGAGAAGAGCGGCCCAGGTGCGATGCTGATTTTCAAGGCAGCCGCGCGCTCGAACATCTCCATTGAGTTAAAGCCCTTGGCGAGTTCGAGCCACAACACATGCCCGCCAACTGGCCGGCTTGCCCGGGTTCCCGGTGGGAAATTCCGCTGCACTGACGCGGCGATGAGCTGGATCTGCTCGGCATAGAGCCTCCTCATCCGCCGCAACTGGTGCGCGTAGCCGCCATTAGCCAAATATTCCGCGACCGTCAGCTGCGGCAATGTGGCCGTCGCCAGCGTGTTACAGAATTTGAGGTGCTTTACCCGGTCCAGGTATCGGCCCGGCGCACACCAGCCCACGCGCGCACCGGGAGCCAGGGTTTTGGAGACGGAAGAGCAAAGCAGGACGCGGCCGTGGTAATCAAAAGCTTTGCAGACCGCCGGCCGGGGTTCATTGAAACTCAGATCGCCATAGGTGTCATCCTCAATCAGCGGAATGTCGTGCCGGGCCAATAGCTCCACCAACTGACGCTTTTTTGCGTCTGGCATGGTGAACCCGAGAGGATTGTGGCAGTTTGTGACGAAGAGGCAGGCGGCAAGGCCCTGAGTTCGGGCCGCACGATCCAGCGCCTCAAGGTCGACGCCGTCGCGCGGGTCGGTGGGCAATTCCAGCGCACGCATGCCCAGCATCTGAATCGCTTGCAGGATTCCGTAGTAAGTGGGCGATTCTACGGCCACCACACCCCCGGGCCGGACGGTCGCGCGAAGACAAAGACCCAAGGCCTCCTGGCAGCCGGAAGTCGTCACCAGGTCATCGGGCGACAAAGCGCAGCCGGCGTCCATGTAACGTTTCGCAACCTGGACGCGCAGCTCGCGACAGCCTGGTGGAACATCGTAGGAGTTAAAGCCGCGGCTACTCGTCCGGGCAATAGCAGCGGAAATCCGGTTGAGCTGCTTCGTCGGGAGGCACCCCGGGCTGGGGAGCGCCTGTCCCAGCGGCATAATATCCGGCACGTTGATCATCTCGGTCATGCGCGCAACAAAGTCGCCAATGGTCGGCCGTTCCGGACGACGCGACGGAACCGAAACGCGTGGCTCAGGCAGCGGCTGGCGATTAGCGCACACGTAAAAGCCCGATTGAGGCCGCGCGACGATGCGCCCGCGATCCTCAAGCAACCGGTAGGCCCGCAGCACCGTGCCCGCGGCGATCCCCATCTGCCGGCTTAGTTTCCGGACTGACGGGACACGCTTCCCCTGCCCCAGCGTGCCGGCGTCAATCATCGCCGTGATCCGATCCGCAACCGCGTGGTACAACTTTGCATCGGGATCGGCCGTGGTCGGGGCCAAGGTGGCAGCGGCAAGAGGGCTCATACGCAACAGTTCGATTTTCTTTCAAGTGGTACAGTTTCACGATCGTTCACAACTGTATCATATCAGAATATAACGTTCTGAATCTGTTACACAACCGTAAAACCTGCGATGATTCCCCCCATGGAGGTGGCGTTGCACTTGATCAGCCTGGGATTTCTCACGATCCGCCGGCACTTGGGACGGCAACCGGCGCCGGATGCGAGACTGGATGCAATGGTAACACTACACGCCGGTGCCGCATGGTCGGCTGACGGCCGGCCAGGGATGACGCTGGGTTGTGCGAGGGGTAGGATATGGGTGACGCAGACCGGAGATGGCCGGGACATCGTTCTCGGCGCCGGAATGGCTTTTATCTCCAAACATCGTGGAAAGCTCGTGGTTACGGCGCTGGAGCCCGCGGTGATAGCGTGCCGGGACGCGAAGACGCCGTTGTAAGGACACTCGCCGAATGAACGTTCACCCAAACGCTCTAAGGTACGCCCGCCGCGCTGCGCACCTGAAAGGCAGCGCCGTTCGAGACATTCTCAAGATGACGGAGTCACCGGGAATCATTTCATTTGCGGCCGGTCTTCCTGCCGGGGATGCCTTTCCGGTCAAAGAACTGGTGGCTATCTGTCAATCGGTCCTGACGGAGGACGCGACGGCCACGTTGCAATACGGTCTCACGGAAGGTTTTTATCCGTTGAGGCAATGGGTCTGCAGTTACCTGAAAGAGACGGTGCAACTCCCATGTGAGCCGGAACGGGTCCTGATCACCACCGGTTCACAGCAGGCGTTAGACCTGGTTGCTCGTGTTTTTATCGATCCGGGCGACACGGTGATCGTTGCCGATCCCTCGTACGCGGGTGCCCTCCAGGCATTTTCCGCTTATGAACCCAGACTGATTGGCGTCCCCTCGGATGAGGAGGGCATGTGCCCGACGGCGCTGAGGCATGCGGTCGCGAACTCTCCCAGCCGGCCGAAACTTATTTACCTCGTCACTAACTTCCACAATCCGACCGGCTTGACCACCACGCTGAAACGGCGGGGCGAACTGGCAAGAATCGCGGGAGAGTCAGGCGTGCTGATCGTGGAGGATGACCCCTACGGGCGGCTTAGGTATTCCGGCCGGCATCTACCCGCCCTGGCCGCCTTGCCCGAAGCATTGCATTGGATTTACCTGGGCACGTGCAGCAAAGTCCTTGCTCCCGGACTCCGTGTCGCCTGGCTGGTTGCTTCTGACGGCGAAGTGGTCGGGAAGCTGGTCACCGCCAAACAGGCTGTCGATCTTCATACACCAGGTCTGACGCAAAGGCTGGTGGCCGCATACTGTAGCGCGCAGGAAAGGTTGGACGGCCACGTTGCGCGATTGATAAAGATATACCGCGAGCGCAGGGATACGATGGCGGCGGCGATCGCGCACCGGTTTCCGCACGGTTCTACCTGGACATTGCCCGAGGGCGGTTTGTTTCTCTGGGTGGAAGTGCCCGAGCCCTTGAACACGACCCAACTATTGCCCGCTGCATTAGAGCGGCAGGTGGCGTATGTGCCCGGCGCGGGCTTCTGGATCGGTGACGCCCGGCACCACACGCTGCGGCTTAACTTCTCTAACGCGAACTGCCAGTTAATCGAGGAGGGAATCGCCCGGCTCGGGGCACTCCTGAAAGAGAAACTCGACGGGCAACGACCAGCCAATCTCAATTTACGCTGGGGTTGAGGGCGGCGCAGGGATGAGAATGGTGCACATAAAATCGGCCGTTGCAAGATTCGTCATCGAGAAGATTCCGAGAGAGAATAAGGGGAGCGGTTTCATTGAGTGTACCGAATTTGTTAATGGTCCCCAGCGAAAGGTTGAAAGGTCCGGCAGGCGCTACCATACTCATTTTCGTGTGAGCACAGCGATTCTCCAGGCGGGTCCATTCCGGCCGCACAGGGTGAAGGATACAGCGTTACGCGAGTGTTTGCGCCACGTAGGTTTCACCGAGGAAGCGGTGGGGCAGGTGTTGGAGGACAGAACGGACCGCAACATTGACGTGCCCTGCGCTCTCCGGCGCACGGCCGAGCCTTTGCCGCTTCACGTGCTGATTCGCACCTTCATTTTAGGCTTGCCGATGAGCGAAGACGCCGTGCGCGCCGCGGTGGCGCCGGTGAGCCTCGAGTGGCTTCAGGAGGTGCGTCTGATCAGACGGGTGGGTGGCGCCGTGCGAGCGGTGGCGCGTTTGCTGCCCTGGCACGACTTGATTTTACTGGGCGATTTCCTTCCACCATACGGCCGGGCGCTGCGGCCGGATTTTGTGATGAGCGGCACCAGCAGTTCCTCCCTTTCGTTAACACGGTTAACGGTGCGCCGGCGTGTGGGCACGGCGCTCGACCTGGGCACGGGCGCGGGCACTCACGCGCTCCTGGCCGCATCCCATGCGGACCGGGTCATCGCCACCGACACCAACCTCAGGGCGCTTAATTTTGCGTGGATGAACGCGTGCCTCAACGGGATCGGCAACGTGTCTTTCAAACAGGGGAGCTTTTTTGAACCGGTCGCCGACGAACGGTTTGACCTGATCGTGTCCAATCCGCCGTTCGTGATTTCGCCCCGATCGCACCTCATGTTTCAGAATCCCGGGCTGGGCGGCGACGCGGTATCGGAGTTGGTCGTGCGGCAAGCGCCGGCACACCTCAACGAGGGCGGTTGCGCGGTCAGCCTGATCAGTTGGACGCACGAGAGCGCCGAGGACTGGGAGGCGCGTCCGTGTCGCTGGGCGGAGGGCAACGGCTGTGATTTCTGGCTTTTGCACGGGACGAGCGAAGGCCCGCTTGAGTACGCGGCGCACGCGTTGCGCCAGACGGAAGCCATCCGGAACGCGCGCTACGCCGCACAGCTTGCGGCGTGGGTCGATTATTACGGCCAACAGAACATCGGCCACCTTGCGCTCGGCGCCGCGATTCTGCGCAAACGCCGGGCGAGCCGGCACTGGGTCCGTTGTGAGGATTTGTCGGGAGTAACCCTATCCACCGAGGCCGGCGAGCAAATTCAGCGGATATTTGCGGCAGAGGATTTTCTGGCCGGTTCAACCGGCGAAGACGAGTTGCTCGATTGCCCAGTGGTTTTGCATCCCGACCATGTACTCGAACAGCAACTTGTGGCCGGCCAAGAGGGCTGGGTTTGCCAGTCGCTGATGGTTAAGGCCGCGCATGGCTTGGAGAGGCGCATGACCATTGATGGGCGCGTACTGCAACTTTTGTCGCATTGCGATGGGAAGCGGACGGTTGGCGAGTTGATTGCGCACGTGGCGGCGGAAGCCGCGGTTGATTTCGCGACCGCGAAGGCCTCGGGTCTGCGCCTGGTGTGCCGGCTGCTTCGGGCCGGTTTGCTGACCGTCCGTCCCCCCCAGGACTCGACTTCAACGCTCGGCAGCGCCTCGCGAGACGGACGGGACGATCACGTCGTCCCAGGCGCGGGCCACGGCAGCGGTTCCGTGTCGTTGAGGCGCCCGTAGTCCACCAGCCATCCGCCATGCTCGTGAGACTCCGCGTAAATCTCCACGAATCGCTCGCCAAAGTGCACCTCCCGCCAGGTATAATGCTGCCGGCTCTGTACCGCCGCGGGCACCACCGGGTCCGTGCACACGATCGACGCAATGAACCGTGCGTGGTCGCGTTCCAACTCCCTTACCGTCACGCCGCGAAGCGGGCTGTGCTCATCAATCGGATGCCGGATAGTCAGGACCGCCGGGAACTCGATGAGACCCTCCACCTCCAGGCGCAGCTCATGGAAACGGGCGATCTCCTCGCCTTCTTCGGTTGCTTCGGTGCGGATCATCATGATCCGAAACCTGGCTTCGACCATCGGCACGTTCCGCTGGTTGGCCACTCGCAGCATCAGCATGGGGACGCCATCGAACTTCGAAATGACCAGCTTCTGTGAGAACAGCAGGCTCGCCGCCGGCCGAGCGAACCGAACGAAAATGAGCCCGGTGATGACGGCCATGCCGAACATGCCGACGAGAATCTCGCCCGTGGCGACAACGTGCCCATACAGGGACATGGGATATAGATGGCCGTAACCCACCGTGGCGAGGGTCTCGGTACTGAAGAAGAACGCATCGGAGAACGAACCTGCCTCCATGTTGGCGATCGCGCCGCTGCCCCCAATCCAGAACAACCAGGCGAAGAACAGATTGATGACCAGATAGCAACCCAGCACGAGGGCTGCGAAGCAAGGCCAACTGAAGCTGAGCAGCCGGTGGTAGATGTCGCGCCAGTCCCAGTCGCTGGCGTTGACTTTATAATATTCGACGCTGCCGGCGCGCACTGGGGTTGGGGAAAATACTTTTTTCACGCTCAGCACAATAGCGGGCCCACCAGCGCGGGTCACCATCAGTCCGACACCCGCCTACAGGTTCAAGATCATCCGGCGCTGCCGTCATACGCGGCGCAACCCCGTTCTCACACGCCTGCCCCCGGCGGGGCGTCACCCTGCGAACGAGTCGTACCGGCGCCCCAGGTCGATCACCGGCGTCATGTCCGGTAAAGGGTAGGCGGGTGCGTTGCTCACGATCGCGTCGAGTTCACGGAAATACCCTTCGAGTCCGCCGGGGCAGAACAGGATCAGAAAGTGGGCAGGGACTTCCTTCGGGATGGAAAAGTGATGCCTGATCCCCGGTGCAACCCGGACGAGTTCACCGCTGCCGAGCGTCCGCTGATGCCCATCGATATCAAAATGCAACCGCCCTGACACCACGTAAAACGTTTCGGTGGTACGGGCGTGGTAATGCGGATGCGGACCGGGAGCACCGGCGGGCGCTTGGTAATCCAACAACGACCAGGCGCCATCGGTAGCCTCGGCAGACACCAGCAACCGAATCTTGACTCCGCGTTGCTCCAGCAGGACCGGCGCGTTTGCAGGCGAAGAAAACAGGTGGGCGAGAGAGAGATCGGGGCTGGGCATAATGATTGGGATGTTTCGTACCGGGTAAGCGCTCGACAGGCCAGTAATAATCGTGTCCTGACCTGTCCCGATTTTCTGGCTCAACTCGATCCTGCGGAGCGTAAAGACTGCCGCCTTGGGGCGCCTAAAGCCGAACATCGCCCGGACGCGCTGCGTCGCGTCATTCGACGACGGGCGCCGCGACCGCTCGGAACCGAACCCGGCGCCTCAGCGAGCGACTGGAACGTCATATCCAGAAGGCGAACCAGCCCTGACCGCCCTCCGGGGTCGCTCCGGGGTCTGTCCCCGGCAAAGGGACGGAGCTGTCCAGGGGTAAAGCGCTCGACCCGGATGGGGCAGACCGGCGTCAAGAGTACCCGCCCGGGTTTTGGCTTGCTAACCGTGACGGGCGTACGTAAAGGCACTTGAATGAAGGCAGGCGTCCGAAAGGGCTTGATGAACGCGGGCTTTGCAACCCTTTTGGTAATCTGGGCGCTGAACTTCTGGGTTGAGCGCCGGGTGTTCGCGCGCTTGCAGCGTGCCCAAAAAGAGGTCAGCCATTTAGAGGATATCCGCACGGAGCTCTTAAGGCTCATCAGTACTTACACCGAGGCCGAGACCGGTCAACGCGGCTACCTTCTCACGGGCGATGACAATTATTTGGGTCCATATCTGGCGGCGCGGGCCCGTCTGAGTTCGCTTGTGACCCGCGTCGCCTCGATGCTGGGTAACGACGAGGGCCTGCAAATCCTTTTGCAGGCCGGTCAGGCAAAACTGGAGGAACTGCAGCGCACCATCGACCTGCGGAAGGCGGGCCAGACCGAAGCGGCCTTGGCCATCATGCGCACAGACCTGGGCAAATCCCTCATGGACGAGATCCGCCAAGCTGACAGCCGCCTGCAAGCTGAGCTGGATATGAAGGCGGCGCGCATCCTGCAAGGAGCCCGGCACCAGAAACGGCAGGCAGAACGGCTCACCTGGCTGACGCAAGGGCTGCTGGGCGGTTCACTCTTGAGCTTCTATTTGGTCGTGCGTTGGATCTGGCGGGAACGCGAACAAATGCTGGCCGCCGAACGCGAAGCCAAGCAGGTTACCGAACGGGCGCTGGCCACGGAACGGGCCGCCCACAGCGAAGCGGCCCGCGCGAACCGGCTCAAGGACGAATTTCTGGGCATTGTGTCTCACGAACTTCGCACACCGTTGAGCGCGATCTTGAATTGGGCGACCCTGTTGCGCGACGGGGTCGAGAAAGAGCGTGAACTTCAGGAAGGCCTGGAGACGATCGCACGCAACGCTCAAGCGCAGGCACGCCTCGTTGACGACCTGCTGGACGTAGGGCGAATCGCCTCCGGCAAAATTCGCTTGCAAATCGAAGCGGTGGACTTGCGGGAAGTGGTCGAAGCGGTAGCGGAAAGCTTGCGACCCGCGGTGCAGGCCAAAGGCATCCGGGTGAAAACGCTTTGGGGGACAGGTCCCCTGAAGGTGCTGGGTGACGCCGACCGGCTCCGGCAGGTGGTATGGAACCTGGCCAGCAACGCGATGAAGTTCACGCCACGAGGCGGCACCATCCGGCTCCGGCTTGCCCCGGTAGATTCCTGGGTAGAGCTGGGCATCGAGGACACCGGCCAAGGAATAAAGCAGGAGTTTCTGCCCCGGATTTTCGAACGCTTCTCGCAGCAGGATGGCAGCAGCACGCGCCAGAACTCCGGCCTGGGCTTGGGCCTGGCCATCACACGGCACCTGGTCGAGTTGCACGGCGGCACGATCAAGGCTGAGAGCCCGGGCGAAAATCAGGGTGCAACTTTTCGAGTGCGGTTTCCCATGGCCGCCGGCAGGGAACAGGAACATCAGTTTGCGGAGGACCGGATAGAGGTTCAACGGGGGGCTGAAGCCAAGGACGAGCGGACCGTCGAGGCGATCAGACTGCCAGGCACACGGGTATTGGCCATCGATGACCAAGTCGATGCGTGTGAGGCCTACGCACGCCTGCTGGGCCGGGCAGGTGCCGAGGTGCGCACGGCCCAGAGCGTGGCGGCGGCGCTGGACATACTGTCACACTGGACGCCACACGTGATTCTTTGCGATATCGGGATGCCCGGCCAAGACGGTTACTCTTTTATCCAAACTCTTCGGGGACGTCGGGCCGACGGAAGCCGGGATATCCCGGCGTTGGCCTTAACGGCATTTACCAGACCGGAAGACCGGCGTCAGGCGCTGGCAGCGGGATTTAATGGGTACTTAACCAAGCCGGTGAACCTACACGAACTGACTCGCAAGGTGGCTGAACTGGCGCGGGGCACAGGAGTCTGATACCATTCAGATGGTTCTCTCGGTAAAATGCCGGCTCAGGGGAGTGCCGGCGCCACCCTGAATTTTCGCGCGCCTCATCGGCCCTCAGCAGGCGAAGCCCAGAACCCTGAAACGATTACACGCCCCTTTCCTGCACTTGATACCGTTTCTGAGGGGAGCGCCGCCGCCCCACCCGACGATCTAAATAGTGAATTACGCCCGCTTGAAGGTTGGGTGCCTTGATGCCCAAATTGCGGCGGGCATCCATCTTCAGCCAAGCGACCGAGCCTTACCTTTGTTTCCACTGACTACAAGGATCCCCATGGGCGATACCGACATCCTCTCCATCCAGCTGTACACGTTGCGCTCGCTAGGCGAGCTCGACCGTGTGTTAGATGCTGTCAAGCAAGCCGGTTACAGCCACGTTGAGACGATTGGTGCTCACCTTGAGGACGCCGAGAACGTGCGCGCCAAGCTCGACGCGCGTGGCTTGAAGGTGTCCTCCAGCCACGTCAGTCTGGCCGGGCTGCGGGAACGGCTTGACCTCGTGATTCGAGCCTGCCGCACGCTGGGCTTTGAGCAGCTCTTCATGCCCGCCGTGCCGCCGGAGCAACGCGGGAGCGACGCGCCGTTCTGGCGCTCGCTGGGGCGCGAACTCGGCTTGTTGGCCGAGCGTATGCGCGATGAAGGCATCACGTTGGGCTACCATAATCATCATTGGGAACTCGCACCCAAGCAGGGAAAAAAAACCGCCCTGGAGTTGATCTTTGAGGCCGCCGGGGAGAGCCCGTTGGCGTGGCAGGTGGATATCGCCTGGCTGGTTCGCGGCGGCGCCGACCCTAAAGAATGGATGGCGCGCTACCGGGACCGGATCGTTTCCGCGCACGTCAAAGATCTTGCTCCGGCGGGGCGGAACCAAAATCAGGACGGCTGGGCCGATGTCGGCGCGGGCGTGCTGGACTGGCGCGACCTGTGGCGGGCCGCCCGTGAGGCCGGCGCGCGGTGGATGGTGGTGGAACATGACAAGCCTGCCGATCCAGCAGGGACCGCGCGCGCCAACTACGCCTTTATCAGCCAGATGGGAGCTTAGACACGCCATGGCACGACTCGAAATCGGCATCATCGGTTGCGGCAACATCAGCCATTCGTACCTGAAGGGGGCAGCACGGTCCGAGCTGGTCCGTGTAAAGGCCGTCGCTGACCTGCGCATGGAGGCGGCCCAGGCCCAGGCCGCGGAGTACGGGGTGCAGGCCCTCACGGTGGACCAGTTGCTGGCTGATCCGGACGTTCAGATCATCATCAACCTGACCATTCCCGTAGCCCACGCGCCGGTCAGCCTGCAGATCGTCGAAGCCGGCAAGCACGTTTATTCGGAGAAGCCGCTCGGCACCCGTCATGCAGAGGCAGAGGCCCTGATGCTCGCAGCGACGGCCAAGGGGGTGCGCGTGGGCTGCGCACCTGACACCTTCCTGGGGGCCGGTCATCAAGCCTGCCGCCGCGCGATTGATGCGGGGCAAATCGGCCGGCCGATTGCCGGTAGCGCTTTCTTCGCCAACCACGGCGTGGAGCACTGGCACCCCAGTCCGGAGTTCTTCTTCAAGCGCGGCGGCGGCCCGGTACTCGATATGGGCCCCTACTACGTCACGCAGTTGGTCAACCTGCTCGGCCCAGTCACGCGCGTCACGGCGCAAGCCACGATGGGCAGCGCGACTCGGACCATCAGCAGCGAGCCCCTGAAAGGGTCAATCATCCAGGTCGAGGTTCCCACCACCGTCAATGGCGTCCTGTCTTTCGCCAACGGCGCCAGCGTAGCTATCACCACTTCCTGGGACGTTTGGCGGCACCGGCGCGCGCCCTTCGAGCTCTACGGCTCGGAGGGGAGCATGTTGATACCCGACCCCAACTTTTTCGGCGGCGAGCCGATGGTCATCACCAAACGGGACGACGACTGGACGCCCCTCGACATCGCCGCGCACCCATTCGGCAAGCCCAACCGCCACACGCGGGCCGGCCTGCCCATCGCTGACTACCGTATAATCGGCGTACTCGATATGGCTGCGGCGATACGTTACAACCGCAAACATCGCGCCAGCGGTGAACTGGCGATGCACGTGCTTGAGGTATTGGAGGCCTTGGAGCGCTCATCGATCGAGGGACGCCACATCATGATCGAGACGCCTTGCGAACGGCCTGAACCGCTGCCGCTCGGCGAGGGTGAAGAGGTTTTCGAGGCTTGAGGCTGCGACTTGGCAATGGCTGAGAACAAAAATCGGAATGTTAGCACATGTCGGGGATAATCCCGGGAGTGCCCGTTGCCGTGCGTCAAGGCCCGGTACCGCCTGCAGGCTCTCG
>JAFBAP010000033.1 GCA_019247695.1 Verrucomicrobiota bacterium
CATCGTCATCGACGAGCTGCTTAGTTTTGCCGCCCAACTGGCCTCGGAACAAGCGCGGCAGGAACCGCTCAGGGAACGAATCGTCAGGCTCTTCGGACAGGAAGCGCGTTGGTCACGCACGCTGGGACCGCAAAATGTGCGCCGGCAGCCGGGCCGGGACGGGCAACCCGAAGCGAAAATTCCGGTTGATCTTTGGGCTGAGGTGCTGGCGGTCCTCGTCAAATTACTGCCGGGAGGGCCCGACAGTTATTGCCGCGATTTCGGCGATGCGCCGCCGCTGGCGCTGGAAGTGGCATTTCAGGGGCCGCTCACCGACTTACGCCGGCTTGAGGTCCTTCTGCGGGGCATGGTCACCGATGAAAGTGAGCCGAACGCGGAAGTGCAAGACGCGATTGACGAGGTACGCCGGGGATTGATCCGCGCCGGACGCTGAACCCGACACCCGCCACCCGCCACCCGCCACCCGACACCCGACACCCGATTCCTGGCTAGGGCAGCACCGCCCACACTTCGACGATGCGGTTCTTTGCGAACTGTTTGGCGTCGAAAATATCGGTTCCACCCATGGCGATCGGGTACATGACGTTGAGCACCGCGCATTTATCCCGCAACAGGTCGATCGTGGCTTGCGCGCGCCCTTGCGACAATTGTTGGTTCTGCAGGTCATTGCCTTGCCGGTCCGCGAACCCGAGGACGACCAGAACGACGGCAGGATCGTCCAACACCTTTTTGATCTTCGGATCGCCGACCGTGCTTTGAATCAGGCTGATCTCCTGGGGCGGCAGCTTCGTGATGGCGGTCTCAAATGAGACGGTAAAGAGGCGCCCCATGCCGTGCGCCTTGTCGACGAGTCCGTAAGCACGATCTTTTTGCGCCTGCGGATAGGGGGAAGATTCAATCCGGCGCAGGACCTCGCGCCGGACTGCGGCTATCTCCGGAGTATTCGTATCGAAATTCAACGGGCCCGCTGGGGTGGCAACGGGCTCCGGCGTGGCGGCAGGGACAGGCGGGGTCTCCGTGGCGGCCGCCACCTCACTCGGGGTCGGCACCGGGGTTGGTGCAGCCACCGTAGGCGTTGCGACCGGGGAGGGTGATTCCTGTACCAGCATGACGTGCGGGCGCGGCGAGTTCGTCAATGTCCAGATGATCGCGCCGACGGCAAACACCAGGACGGCGCCGACCCCAATGAGAACGTACAACGTGTACGGCGGACCCTTTTTCGGGCCGACCGGTTCCAGCGGCGAGCCACACTCGGGACAGCGAAAATCCTTCGTCACTACCGTGATTTTCTCGTTTCGATAGGCCAGCTTGCAGCCGGAATAGTTTGTGCATTTGCCAACGCGTTGAGCCATACGCAACAGGCCTCTATAGCCTTCATCGTCATGTGGGGTCAATTGTGGAGAAATAGAACCTTTGGGGGCATCGGCGGGCTACACGGCTCCGGCGGCGGCTGCGGCGCGGCCTGCCTGGTTGCTTTGCACCGGCTGTTACCCTTCGCTCTTTCCCCCCTTCTGCCGCCAAGGCTCAGACGAGTTTCCTTATCCGGCCGACCTCCTGATCGGCCAAACGCGTCGGTTCAGGCAGCCGGTATCGGGTGCACATTTTAAGGACCAGCTCGCGGGCCGACGAGATGGACACCCGGTGCCCGGGCGACACGTACAGGGGTTTGACGCGGTCGCGCGAACGCAGCACGGCGCCCACCACTCGGCCTCGGGAAACTAACTCGCTGAAAGAGCCGCGCGTCAGACCAGGCTCCTGTCGCGCCCGCAGCCGGAGGCTGCTTTTGGCGCATCCGATGGTGGGCAGATCGAATAATAAGCCGAGGTGTGACGCCAGTCCGAAGCGTCGCGGGTGAGCGATGCCGTGTCCGTCGCAAACGAGCAGGTCCGGCCGGAGGGCCAACTTGCCCAAGGCAAACTCAATGGCAGGGATTTCGCGGAACGAGAGCAACCCCGGAACGTACGGAAAGCTGATGCCGCTTTCGGCGTGCACCAGTTCTTTGACCTGCAAGGTCACGGCATCCAGAACGACGGCTGCCGCAATGGCAAGGGATTTATCTTCCCGGTAAGCCACGTCGACGCCCCCGACCAATTGCAGGGGTACAGGAAATTCGTCGCGAATGATCAGCCGGGTAGACAGCTCTTTCTGCAGCGCCACCGCCTCGTCCGGGGTTACCTCCCAAGAATGGCGATGTACCGGCTCCACGA
Organism: Verrucomicrobiota bacterium; assembly: GCA_019247695.1. Lineage (NCBI taxonomy): Bacteria > Pseudomonadati > Verrucomicrobiota > Verrucomicrobiota bacterium. Next base: position 2,208 of record JAFBAP010000033.1, read on the forward strand.
ATTCAAAGCCGGGCGAGGAGTGAGCCTGCCGGACGGATCATGCATTTCCTGGCGCGTCCTCGCGCGGCGATCAAGAGAATAGGTGTCGGGGGGATCAGTACCCGGAGGGGAAATCGCCGGTGACGTAGCGTTCCAGGTTATCGATTGTATTTCTCTGGGCCGCGATCAACCAGGCCAGCAGATCGCCGATCGATAAAATCCCGACCATTTTGTTTCCCTGAAGGATCGGAAGATGGCGCACGCGGTTTTCAGTTATCCGCTGCATGCATTCACTCACGCGATCATCGGGATCGGCAGTGACGAGCCGCTGGGTCATAATGTCTCTAACCGGCGTATCCTTCGAGGATTTGCCCTGCAGGATAACCTTTCGGGTGTAATCGCGCTCGGAGATGATTCCGACCAGCTGATCATTCTGGACGACAGGTAACGCCCCGACATTCTTTTCAGCCATTAAGTGGATGGCTTCAAAGACCGTTGCATCTGGGGGGATTGACCAGATGTCAGATCCCTTGGTGGCCAGGATCGAATTGACCGTGCCAGTGACTTCCATCATAGGATCAACTATACGCGTTCAATCGGGCCGGTCGACCATTAAAATGATGGACCTTGAGGGTGCCCCCGTTCACACGGTCACACGGCGGGCACAGCGGGTGTGGCGGGCACAACGTAAGAGTTCACACGGCGAACACGGCGAGCCACGGCGAACACGGCGGGAAGAGGGGGGAAAGAGTTCGGAGTTCGGGGTTCGGAGCTCGGAGGCGTCGTAGAACCAGGTCCGATCTCCCCCGAGGGGCACGCTCACACCGCGGGAAGACGGGATCAGCCGCAGAACACGCAGAAGAACGCAGAAAAAGATCCACGAAGCCGGAGCTTGGCATGGGCATCTCGCACCGATGCTGCCGCTCTGAACTCCGAACTCTCGCGCGAGTGCGGATCAGACGCAAACCGCTCAACGTTCCCATGACACGGCCGTGCCCCCCTTTCGTCCCGCAAAAAAAGACGGGTAAGCCGCTGCGAGAGCTCGCCGGCGATCTGCTTCAGCGTGAGCATGCGGCCCGAACCGGCAGGGCATTCGACCATCAATCGGTCGCCGTAAAACTGGTGGTAACGTTCGAGCGCCTCGATGATCAGGAAGTTGATTTGGAACCGGATCGGCCCGCGCCAGTTCGAGTTTCCGCCGAAAAGGTAGCTCTCCCCTTACCCGGGACGTAGGAGCATCTGATGGTAGTAATGCGAATCCGGCTCATAGTAGGTGGTGAGCCGGATGTCGTCCTTGCGGTTCACCCGCCAAGTGAAGTTGAGCAGCACCTTCCGGAAGACGCCTTCCAGAAAGGGAGGGTCGTAATTGTAGAACCGTTTGCTCCAGAGCAAACCGGCATAGGCCTGGCGAGCGACGTTGGCGTCATCCTCGCCGAGCCCGCCCGGCAGCACGCGGCTGTAAAACTCGTCCGCTTCGCGAATCCGCGCATCCTTGAAAAAGGCCAGCCGGAAAGCGGGAGGACGGACCTGCCTAAACCAGCCAGGCACGGGCCCCGGACGTGTGGAGCGTCGGCGTCCGCCGGCGCAGTTCGCCCGGTAAACGATCGACCAGCGCCACCAGGCAGACCGGTTCAACCCCCTCCGGCAGATCTTTCTGGATCGTCTCCAGGGCCGCACGCCGGGCCGTCTCCTCGGCGCAGTACAGAGCGGTTTCTTGTGAGCTGCCGGGAATGGTCGCGCCAACCTCTTCCGGCTCGACCTCCACAATGACCGAATGGCCGTCCACCGGTAGATCGTGCCTTTTCGCGTCGAACCCGGGAGGCCAGTCGAAGGAGACTTTGAACATAAATCGGCGTGATTTGGTAAATCTGATATCTTCTCCTCGGTTACGCTCTTCTGGTTTGAAACGGAGCATGGTACAGCAAAGCGCAGTAGACGTGAGCACTTCGTGTGCCACAAG
>JAFBAP010000034.1 GCA_019247695.1 Verrucomicrobiota bacterium
CGATCGCCGCCGGCGCCGAACACGACGTGGACGCGCCGTTCGGTCAGGTTGCGCGCCGCGCTCAGCACGTTCGCGAGCGAATCGGGCGTGTGCGCGTAGTCGACGATCACGGCGAACTCCTGGCCTTCGTCGACGGCCTCGAACCGTCCCGGCACGCCGCCAGCCGTCCTGATCGCCTCCGCCGCGGGTGCGGGCGGGATCGACAAGGCCCTGGACGCGGCGTAGGCCCCGAGGACGTTGTAAATGTTGAAGCGGCCGCGTAGTGGCGAGACGAGCTCCGTTCGCTCCCCGGGTGCGAGCACGGTGAACTGTGAGCCGGTGAGGCCGACTTCGACGTCGGTGGCGCGGAAGGTCGCGCTTCGATCCTCCAGCGCGAACGTCAGGGGGTCCGGGACCTCGCGGGCCAGCCGGGCCCCGTACGGGTCGTCGAGGTTGATGATCGAGTGAGCTGGCGCCAGGTCCGCGAACAGCCGGCGCTTGGCGCGGAAGTAGTCCTCCATCGTGGGATGAAAGTCGAGGTGGTCCTGCGTGAGGTTGGTGAAGACACCCACGTGAAAAGCCATCCCGGCGACGCGTTCCTGCGCGAGGGCGTGCGAGGAAACCTCCATCGCCACGGCGTGGCACCGCGCTTCAACGCATCGCGCCAGCATCTCTTGCAGATCGAGGGCTTCCGGCGTCGTGCGTTCGGCCGGCCACACGCGGTCGCCGATCTCGTACGCGACGGTCCCGATCAGGCCGGTGCGCTGGTGGGCCCGCTCCAGGAGGTGCTTGATCAGGTACGTCGTGGTGGTTTTTCCGTTGGTGCCCGTCACGCCGATGATCCGCAGCTTCTCTGCCGGGTACCCGAAAAACAGCGCTGCCGCCTGGGCTAACGCGCGGCGGGAATGCGGGACCACGAGGGAAGTCGCGCGGTCGAAGACGGCCGGCTGCTCGCCGACGACCGCCACTGCCCCACCGTCGATCGCTTGCCCGGCATAAGCGTGGCCATCCGCCTGTTCACCGCGAATCGCCACGAACAGGCTGCCGGGTACGGCTTTTCGGGAATCATAACATAAATGCGTGATGTCCCGGTCGACCGGTCCAGTCACGGACGTGGGTTGAAGACGTTCAATCAGGCGTTGCAACTGCATTGTCTCGTGAGCCTCAGTCGCGCGCGGCGGCGGTCAAGGATTCTTTCTTGGAGGTGGCGGCGTTTCCCGCCACATGGGGTTCGACTTCCGTGGGACGCAAGTCGAGGTAATTTGCCGCCCGCTCCGCCATACGGGCAAAAATCGGCCCGGCCACCAGGCCGCCGTACGCTTCACCGGGCTTGGTTTGCGGGTCGTCCAGCATCACCAGAAGGCTGAACTTGGGATCATCGGCCGGCATGAACCCGACGAATGACGTCACGTAGCGCCCCTGGTAGTAGCCCCCCTTCGGATCAACCTTCTGCGCCGTACCCGTCTTGCCCGCCACCGTAAAGCCTTTGACCGCGGCCTTCTGGGCAGTGCCTTGTTTGGTCACCACGTCTTTCAGGGCCGAAACAACTTTTTTCGTGGTTTCAGTCGAAACCACTTGCCGGATCACCTCGGGCGCAAACGTCACCACCGGGCGCCCGTCGGGATCGGTAATCCTGGCCACGATCAACGGTTTCATGAGTTTGCCGCCATTGGCGATGGTGGACATCGCGGTGACCAATTGCAGCGGGGTGACCGCCACCGACTGGCCCATGGGGACGCGGGTAATCTCCAGCTTGGTCCAGCGGTTGAGCGGAATCACCAGGCCGGGGATCTCGCCGGTCAGCGCGACGCCGGTCCTCTCGCCAAAACCAAAATTCCGGATGTACTGATAAAGCTTGTCGTCGCCAAGCTGCAACGCCAGCTTGGCCACCCCGATGTTGCTCGACTTGGCCAGAATCTGGTGGACGGTGAGCACGCCCATGGGATGGGCGTCCCGCAGGACGCGCCCGGCGTATTGAAAATGGCCGTTCTCGCAGAAAATCGAGGTGTTGGGCGTGACCAGCTTCTCCTCCAGCGCGGCCGAGGTGGCGACGATCTTGAACGTTGACCCCGGTTCCACCATGTCCACGATGGCGCCGTTTTTCTGCTGTTCGGGTTTGGACTCCCCGGCGGCGTTGGGGTCGAACGTGGGCCGGCTGCTCATCGCCAGGATCTCGCCGGTGACCGGGCGCATCATCACCGCGATGGCCCGCTGCGGATGATACTGGGCACAAGCGGCGTCGAGTTCCTGCTCGATGATGCTCTGCAGACCCAGGTCGATCGTGACGGTCACGTCGCAACCGTCTTTGGCCGGCTTTTCCAGCCCGCGGTAAGGCACCAGTTCACGCCCCGTCCGGTCAATCTCAATGTAGCGGAACCCGTCGGCCCCCTGCAGAAATTCCTGCATCGATCGCTCGACGCCCATCACGCCTTCGTGCTTGTGATCGATAAACCCCAGCACCTGGGCCAGCAGCGAGCCGTTCGGGTACATCCGTTTGAAACCGGGCTCGAAACGGATCCCCTTCAACCTGGCGGCACGCAGGTTAGCCCGGATCTCCTCGACTTTGGCCTCAGACACTTCCTGCTTCAGGACGACGTATTTCGCGCCGGAACCGAGCCTGGCGGCAAGTTCACGCGGATCCACCTCCAGCTGATTTGCGATTGCCTCAGCCACAGCCATCGGCTCCCGGATGAGCGACGAATCTCCGACCACCGTCTCGACCGGGAGGTTGTCGGCAAGGACCTCGTCGTGGATGTCTCGCACCATGCCGCGCTTTGCATAAATGGTTTGCCTGTGAACATGCTTTTCCGCAGCCCGCGCCGCGTACTCCTCATGCTTGACGATCTGGAGATCGATCAGCCGGAATGAGTACACGCTGAACAGCCCGACCAAACCGCAACATACGGTGACGGCACGCGTCTGCGCATCCCACCTCATCTCATTCTACTTCGTAAGGGTCGTCGAAAAACCGCGGTTGGAGACGGGCCTGAGCTCGTCGCCGGTACGGTCGTGGCGGGAGTTGCTGTTAAGACGAACCAGCTGATCGTTCGCGATCGAGACAAGCCCGAGCGACTCCTTCGCGAGCTTCTTTTCCAGGTAAGCCCGCGAGCTCAGCGAGGCAATCTGCGCATTGACGACTTCATTACTGGCATGGAGGCGAGCTAACTCCGCCTCAAGGTGACGTTGGATGTTCCCGTACTGTTGGGCCTGGTTCTTGAAGTACACGTACGAAAGGCCGGCCACCGCCAGTAAGGCGGTGCAAAGCATCATCTTCAGGATGGAGGCGACCTTTATTGAATAAGTGATGTTGCGGCGAGCACTACGGTTCATAACGGATTCGTTCTACTGCCCTGAGTTTGGCGCTGCGGGCGCGCGCGTTTTCTCGAACTTCTGCTTCACTCGGGACCACCGCCCGGGAATTAACCAATCGAAAGGCAAACAGCGGGTTAGGCCGCGGCGCCGGCCACTCCGGCCGGTCATCCCACTCGCGGGTCAGATCGCGGAAATAGTTCTTGACGAGACGATCCTCCAACGAATGAAAAGTGATCACTGCCATCCGGCCGCCTAACTTGAGCACCGTCCGCAGATTGGCAAGGCCGGCGCTCACCTGTTCCAACTCCCGGTTTACTACCAGCCGCAACGCCTGAAACACCTTTGTCGCCGGATGACGCGGGCCCCTTCGCGGTACCACCGAACTAACCAGATCCGCCAGCTCCGCCGTAGTCCGTAACGGCTTTTCCGCCCGGTGCCGCACGATCCGGGCCGCGATCCGCCGCGCCGCCGGTTCATCGCCTAATCGCCAGAACCATTCGGCCAGCTGGGTTTCACCGGCCGACTGCAGAAGCTCCGCCGCAGTCGGCCCGTCCCGCGGATCCATCCGCATGTCCAGCGGGCCGTCCTGCTGAAAACTGAAGCCGCGCTCGGGCGTGTCGAGCTGGTGTGAGGAAACTCCCAGGTCAAGCAGCACACCGTCAAACGGCCCCAGGCGCAGCTCCGCCAGCCGCTCGTGGACCGTGGCGAAATCACTTTGCAGAAAAGAGAAGCGGACGCCGTACTCGCCGAACAGCTTGCGCGCCTCCCCAAGGGCGGCCGGATCCCGGTCGCTCGCCACCACCGCCGCACCCGATTCCAGCAACGCCCGCGTGTGCCCGCCGCCGCCGAATGTGCCATCGAAAAAAACCTTGCCGGGCCCCGGCTGCAGCACCGCCAGGACTTCCTGCAGAAGCACCGGCCGGTGGTAACCGTGCCCCGGCCCTTTTTTCATAGCTGAAGAGGTTTTCTTTTTGCGCTGCATCCTCGTGCGCTCCGTGTCCTAAGACTTCGCCGCCGCCTAACTAAACTGAACCAAACTCAACTAAACTAAATGCCTAAACTGTCGCACACCTCGTCAAAACCGGGCCCCTCCTCCTCCTGCTCGGACGCCCGTTCCCATCCGGCCCAGCTCTCCAGGTTCCACACTTCGATGCGATGATTGTTGCCTACCAGCATTACCTCACCCCGAAGCTGCAATTGACTGCATTGCTCGGCCGGAATCACCATCCGGCCTGCCTTGTCCACCACCAGGGACTGCGCCCGGGAAAAAAATTGCCTGATGAACTTCTGGCGTGCCTTCGGTTTGAGGCTGCCGTCGTCCTCTACCTTGTCGACCACTCTCCGCATGGCCCCAGGCGGCAGCACCATCAAAAAACCATCCTTCAGATTTGGTATCGAAAAGAACTTATCGAGCTCCTTCTGCCGCCACGGGGCCGGGATGGTGACGCGGTTTTTCACGTCCATCGTGTGCCGGAATTTTCCGACAAACATCGGCTCGGTGATCGGCAGGGGGTCCATATGCAGCGTTTCACCCGACTAACCCAGCGGTGCTCCACAACGCCCCACTTCTAGCCACTTTCCGCCACGCGGGTCAACGAATTTCCCGCCGCCAAAATAAGTTTCAGGCAACCTGCCCCTAGGTTTTATTAAGATAACAACCTGATGGACAAATTGTGCCTAAAATCAGCCGTTCTGACGGATTTTTTGCAGTTGAAACGTAAAAATGACCTAAATCGGCCTTTTTTTACGGCTTTCACGTCATCCCGCGCAAATGCGGAAAATTTTTGGCGCGACATCGGCCAAAGGGGTCAGGGCAAACCCTGAGTCGGCCTCTGCGAACCAGAAGTAGACCCAAGGCCGACGTCGCGCAAGTGAAAGAATTTGCGGACCGCTCGTTTCCTTCGAGATACCCCCAAAACTTTTTTCCATAACCTGAAGCGCATATGTTTTTTAAGCACGTCGCCGTTTCGCCCGTTCGTTCGTTGAAATCCGCCACCGCGTTTCTGGGCATTTTCAAATCACACTTTTTGGCCTGGTAATAATATGGGTCGCACGCCTATTCCCGGCGCTTTCCCTGCAAATGCCGGCCGCTTTTCCCCTCCGATCGCCCGCGCCCGGACGCGCGGTTCCCAACCCGCCGAAATCAATGCGGCCCGCGCCGCTGAAGCCGGTGCGTGCGCTTTCGCCCGGGCCGCCCTTGCGGGGCGTTGCACCGGGCCGGAACGGATCCCTCCCGCCGCCGGCGTTTGATTTCGCCCGCCGCCGGCACGGCCCGGCTTCGGGAGGCAAAATAAAACGGTCCTCCCGCGCTTTGCTTGGAAGTTTGGGAAACCAACGGGTGCCGGCGGTTCCCGGAAGGATGGTCAATTATTCTCCCGGGCGTATCGGGCCCATATCCGCGCTTTCGTTCAAGGCCGGAGTGCAACCACGCAAAGTGCGGGAGAACAAAAAAAACGGGGCCTGAAGGACGTTTGAGACGTCTGCCCGGGCCGTTTCCGGCGGCTTCCCGCCGGGCAGCCGCGGGGAGCGTTTACGCGGCGATAAAAATAGACGATATTTGATCGACGGATTTCCGCTCGTGTTTAAACAATCCTGTGGTATATTACGCGCCTCTATGGCTATTCAGAAGAAAAATGCATTTTCTCGCCGCCTCCCTGACCTAGTCACCGAAGAACTCGTGGCCGTGCTGTCTCAAAAGAAGGCTTTTGAATTCAAGCAGCTGTTCGAGATCGTGCACGAGAATCTGCGGCAGCGCAACGCTGCAAGTGGGGGTGAGGAGATGTTACGTTTGCGGGCTTACGAAAAACTCCAGAATCTGGTAGCCAGGGGCGCCGTGAAAAAGAACGGCAAATCCTACAAAGGCGATTCGGCGGCGTTGGCGGCCATGGCGGCAGCGAATGCGGCCCAAGCGGCGGCTGCCCCGGCAGCGTCCCGTTCTTAAGCCTTTATGGTTCAGGACTACCTCCCGGTCCTTTTACAGGTGCTGGTTGCGATCGGATTCGCGGGCGCCGCTCTGTTGATCAGCGTCCTCGTCGGCAGGACGGGCAGGCGCAATCCGGTCAAAGATTCCGCCTACGAGTGCGGGATGTTGGCAAAAGGCGACCCGCAGCCCCGGTTCAGCGTGAAGTTTTATCTCGTGGCGATGCTGTTCATCCTCTTCGACATCGAGATTGTGTTCATGTACCCGTGGGCGGTGGTGTACCGCGATTATATCGCCCGGTACAGCAGCCTTCCGATCCTCGCGAGCATGCTCGGCTTCATCATCATCCTGATGGTCGGCTTCGTGTACGCGGTCAGGAAAGGCGCCCTGGACTGGAAACGTTGACCGGCCGGTCAGACCCTGAACTTTAAAATCGATTACCTGAAACATCCGATCGCGGGCGGCCTTGCCGGGCCGTCCGCCGTCCGCCGTTTGCGTTCGGTTTTCGCGGCGGGATCATGATCGCGAAAAAAGCCTATTATGAAGGCCGCGTGCAAGGCGTCGGCTTCCGCTTTTCGGTGAAGGAGCTGGCGGCCGGTTTTGATGTGACCGGATACGCTCGGAACCTTCCCGACGGCCGGGTGGAACTGGAGGTCCAAGGCGCGGACCAGGAAACGGACGCCTTCCTGCAGGCCATCCTGGAAAGCCACTTGCGCCCGCACATCACCCGCTGGACCGTTCAACCGGCCGAAGTCTCCCCGGGCCGCAAAGGGTTTTCGATCCGTTAACCAACCCGCCTACGGCGTCCTTCAACTGCAAGCTCGACGGGCGTGCCCGATCGCAGCATATTGTTTGAACGATGCGGTTTGCGATTTTTGGCGATATCCACGCCAACTTGGAGGCGTTCCAGGTCGTTTTGACCGACGCGCAAGAGCAAGGTTGCCGCGGTTTCATTTGTCTCGGAGATATCGTTGGGTATAACGCCAATCCGCGCGAGTGCCTCGACCTCGTGCGCCAACTGGGCTGCGCTGCCGTGGTTAAGGGAAATCATGATGACTACGTCGCCACCAGCACGCTGCTGACCCATTTCAATTCATTGGCCCAGGTCGCGATCCAGTGGAGCCGGGAACAACTCACGGCCGAAGCGAAACACTGGCTCTGGACTCGTCCGCTCGTCGCGTTTTACGATTCCATGACCGTCGTCCACGCCACGTTGGATGACCCGTCCAGCTGGGGTTACGTGCTGAATCAGTTGGATGCGGCGGCAAGTTTCACCTGGCAGAAAACGCCGATTTGCTTCTTCGGTCACACCCACGTGCCCAGGCTGTACGTTCACGGCGCCACCGTTGCCGGTTATCCTCTCAAGGAATTGCGCATCGAACCGAACAAGCAATACTTTATCAACGTCGGCAGCGTGGGCCAGCCGCGCGACGGGGATCCCCGGGCCGCTTACGCCGTCTTCGATCATGACGCCGGTACGGTCCAGCTCCGGCGGCTGCCGTACGATATCGAGCGGACGCAGGCAAAGATCATCGCGGCCGGGTTGCCGCTGAAATTGGCGGAACGCTTGAGCGTGGGGAAATGAAGCCCCCCGGAAAAGTTTGCAGGTTTCTGCACGGGCGCCCGTTGCATGCCGCCGGTCCGGCGGTTTAATTGAGGAAAATATGCCATCGTTCGACGTCGTATCCGAAGTTGACAAACAAGAGATCGACAACGCGCTGAACCAGGCACGCAAGGAACTTGCCACCCGGTTCGATTTTAAAGACACCAAGGCGTCGATCGAACTCACTTCTCCCACGGTGATCGAACTTCAAGCCGAGGACGCCAACCGGCTCAAATCGCTGGGCGAAATCGTAATCGGCAAGCTGGCCAAGCGGAACATCGACCTCCGGAACATCGACCGCAAAGACCCGGCCATTTCACCCCTGGGGCACGCCCGCCAGGAACTGCACGTCAAACAAGGGTTGGATGGGGACAAGGCCAAGGAAATCAACAAGGCCATCAAGGCCCTGGACCTCAAGGTTCAGAGCCAGTTGATGGACCGCCAGGTCCGGGTTACCGGCAAAAAACGGGACGAACTGCAGGCGGTCATTCAATTCCTGCGCAGTAAGGATTTCGGGGTCGGCCTGAGTTATAAGAATTTCCGGGACTAGGATGCGCCGTATAACCGGGTCCACCCTTTCGGCGGCACACGGGGGCCGCAGCGGGTTTGGCGGGCACAACGAAAGAGTTCACACGGTCACACGGCGGGCACGGCGTAAAAGACTCACACGGCGCCACGGCGGAACACGGCGGGAAGAGGAAAGCCGGCAGTGAGGGCGGCCGGTCAGGCACGCCGAGAATCTACGCCGTCTTTGCCCCGGAGCGGCGAGCGTACTCGGCATTAAAGTTCCAGGCTACGGCCGCTCCGGGGCAAAGACGGCGTAATCCTTTCCGGGGGACGAACGTCGGCTGCTGGGTAATTTTGCCTTCCCGCCGTGGCTCGCCGTGTTCGCCGTGTGAACTCAGTCGCCGTGCCCGCTAAACCCGCTGTGCCCGCTGTGTGACCGAAGCCCCTTACCCTCCTTGCACGGGCGGCATGAGCGAAACAAGGTCATTGGCCCGGAGCACGGCGTTGCGGTCCGCGTAAGCCTCACCGACGGCGACCAGGAGGTGGCGATCCCAGTTGCGCAGCGGCGGCACGGCAGTGAACACCGCTTCAAGCAGTTCCGCCACGGTTGCACCCTCCGGCAGCTCCACGCGATCGGGGCCGCGAAGACCTTTCAGGTGTGAAAAGTATTGGAGGCGAACCGTCATCACGGGGTGCGCAAGACGCCGATTAACGGCAGGTTACGGTAACCCTCTTCATAATCCAGCCCGTAGCCGACGACGAATTCGTCTTCGATGTCGAACCCGACGTAGTCCACGCTGACGGCGCGCTCGCGTTGTCTTCGTTTTCTCAGCAACACGCAGCTGCGAATGCTCAGCGGCGCCTGTTTTTCCTGCAGGGCCGTGATGATCGCGGCCAGCGTGTGCCCGCTGTCCAGAATGTCGTCCAGCAAAAGCACGTGGCGCTGCTGCAAATCCGGCAAGGTCGAAAGATCGAAATCCACCCTTCCTGAGGTTACGGTGCGGCCGTAATAGCTCCGCACGCGCAGGCAATCCAGCTGTAGCGGCAACGGAATCCGGCGAAGCAAATCCGCCATGAAAATGAGGCTGCCGTTGAGGATGGCGATCACAGTAAGATCCAGGCCTTGGTAGTCGTGCGTGATTTCCTCGGCCAGGACATCGAGCCGCGCAAAAATTTCTGCTTCCTGGAAAAGAACCTTTTCGAGATCGCGGTGCATAGCCCTCCAAATAATGCCACACATGCCACAAGCGGAAAAATGCCACAAATGGAGAGGTCACGATTCGATCCCGCGGCCACTGATGGCACACTTGCGTAAATCATGGGTGAATGTAACCGCTGGCGACCTCTGCATTTGTGGCATTCTCTGCCGTGGCATTTGCCTTCTCCTGCCCGGAGCCTTGAGTGCAGCTCAGTCATTTGTGGCATTTTTCCGCTTGTGGCATTCTCTGCCGTAGCATTTGTGGCATTCTCCGCCATGGCGTACACGAGACTCTCCGAACACGATTTCGACCAGAAACTGCGCGAGATGGGCAACTACCTTTGGGACCTCGACCAAGCAGCGGATCTGGCCAGTGCGCATGATCAGCGCGGGGAGGTTGAGCGGATCGAGGCAAAAATCCAGGCCGTTGGTCAAAGGGCCGCCGGCTTTGCGGCCATACCGGGATCGCACGCGCTGCTGGCGGCGTACGTTGCCGGCCTGGCGGCCCGGATGATTCGGGAATGGCAGTCCGCCGCCGGGTGGTTCCAGCGGGTCGTGGCCCGGCACCCCGAAAACGGAGACGCCTGGCTGGAACTGACCTGGTGTCTGGCCGAACTGCAGGACTGGCCGAAATGCATCGAGGCCGCGCGTCAGGCGACCCGCCTTTACCCGGGAGCGAGTGCCGGCTGGGGTAACCTCGCGATGGCCCTGCGCTCGGCCGGGGATTTCGACGGCGCCAGACGCGCTGTCGGGCGGGCGTTGGAACTCGATCCGAAGGACCCAAGAAATCTGCAGCTCAGAGACGAACTGGAAGCGGGATGAGGACCGGCAAAGTTCTGATGCCGGGTTTCGGGCCGAGCCGTTTGCAGCCACCGGACATAACGCCTTACAGCCAACCACTCATAAATTAGCGAATTTGCACTCCGACCCGTTCAAACCTTCTGACTTCGATCGCGGCATTCATGAACCGGCCGTGCTCACGCGCGTGCAAGCCATCCTGTTTGACACCTTCGGCACCCTCGTCGACTGGCGCTCCAGTTTGATCAGGGAACTGAGCGCCTTCGGCCGGCGTCGAGGCGCGATAGCTGACTGGCCGCGGTTGGTCGATAAGTGGCGAGCCGCGTATTACCCATCCATGGACCGGGTCCGGAAGGGCGAACAACCCTGGACCATCCTGGATGCGTTGCACCGCCAGAGTTTGCAAGGGTTGGTGGCGGAGCTTGGGATTGACGGCCTCGGCCCGGACGATCTCGACGAACTGACCGGCGCGTGGCACCGGTTAAGGCCGTGGCCCGACGTGCCGGGAGGCATGCAGCGCCTCGCCGCACATTATTTTTTAGGGCCGTTGTCCAACGCCAACGTCTCGTTGCTGATGCGGCTGCGCAAGTTTACCGGTCTGCCCTGGGACGTCATCCTGGGCGCCGACTTATGGCAGCATTACAAGCCTGATCCCGAAACCTACCGGGGAGCCTGCCGTTTGCTGGGATTACGGCCCTCGGAAGTCATGCTGGTCGCCGCCCATAATGATGACCTGCGCGCGGCGCGCGCCGAAGGGCTCCGCACCGGTTTTATCCCGCGGCGTGCCGAGTACGGGCCGCATCAGACCAAGGATTTTGCACCGGAGGAAGCCTGGACGGTCGTGGCCGCTGACCTCGAGGACCTCGCATCACTGCTTTGCCCTGAAAGCGCGGCAGGAGAGTAGAACCCGCTGCCGTTTGGTCAGTTCTTGAGGGAAATGGACGCCTTCGGCCCGGGGGGCACGGGCGAGGTTGCGCCCATTTTGAGCTAGCTAGCCGTTGCCCCGGAGCGGCAGCCGGAGAGCAGCCACCGTGGGTCCAGGCCTCAAGGTTACACCGGAGCCGAAGGGCATTCCGGCGGGCGGCGCAGGAGGTGCCATAAATATTAGAAATCGTTATTGTTTTTAATGATTTTGACTATAGAATCGGCCACATAGGATATTACGCATCTGTCCGGCCTTCGGGATCCGTTGGGCGATGTCTCGGCTCGTCCGGCGTCCCCGCGGGTGGTTCGAACGTCGCGCACATTTTAGGACGCTGCTATGGATTGTTTTAACCGGTTTTCTCACGCTTCGGGCTCATTCCGCATGGATTTGGCTGCACCTGCGATTCTGGCCTGCGGACGTTAAACAAACACCGTGCCGCTGCCGTCGTCACCTTCTCCTGCCATGCCATCTCCCTCACCCTTGCCCACCTCGTCTTCCGCCGGAACGTGTTTGATTTTCACCGGGGCCACCCCATTTTCCGCGCTCTTTTTCGTCGCTGGCGATACGATCCGTACGCCGGAGATCCGGAGCGTTTGGTGCCCAGGCCCCGCGCCATCGGAAATTGCTGAAGCTCAAACCGGCCCGGCCGGGCAGCAACAAAGCGGGTCCGCTGGTCGTCCGTGACCGGTACACGCCCTGAAATAAGGTATGACGGAAAAGATCCGCGTGTTGTATTTGGAGGGTCGCGCCCTGGATGCCGCGCTGGTACGCGAGCAACTGGCAGCGGATGGTTTGCCCTGCAGCGTCCTGCATGCCCGCCGCAAAGAGCATTTCGAAGCGGCGTTAACCCAGGGTGCGTTTGAGCTGATTCTTATCGATGACCGCCTGCCCGATTCCGGTTACCTCTCGGCCCTGGAATTCGCATCAGCAAGGCAGCCGGGCGTACCTTTAATCATTATTTCCGCAGAGGCAGGGGATGAAAAGGCCGTCGAGTGCCTCAGACGCGGTGCCGCCGGCTACGTGCGAAAGGGATGCCTCACCCGATTGGCCACAGTTGTGCGGCGCGCGCTTGCCGAAGCGGAACGCCACCGGCGTGAGGGGTGGTTTCGTTCGTTGATCGAAAACGCCTTCGACGTGATCACGGTGATCAATGCCGAAGGCCTCATTCAGTTTCAAAGCCCTTCAATGCACCGGGTGCTGGGTTACCCGTCCGCGAACGTCTTGGGCCATAACGTCCTCGAGTTGGTGCACCCGGCGGACCTGCCGCCCGCGCGGGCGGCATTTCAGACGGTCCTTTGCGGGCCGTCACGGACGGTGACCGTGGAGTGCCGTTGGCGGCATCGCGACGGCCATTGGCGGGTGCTGCAATGCAGCAGCCGGGCGCTGCCGGTCAAGGGAGGCGAAAGCCTGGTGGTGATCAACGCTCGCGACATCACCGAGGCGAAGCAACTGGAAGCTCAATTGCGGCAGGCACGGACGAAGGAGACCATGAGGCAGGTCGCCGACGGGATTGCCCATGACTTTAATAACCTGCTCTCAGCCATCCTGGGTCACTGCGAAGTGCTCGCCATGAAATTGACCGCCGACGGGTCATTACGGGAATCCGTTACTGAAATCGGGGCGGCGGCCGGGCGGGCCGTCACCTTGACCCAGCAACTCCTGGCGTTCGGCCGCCGGCAGGCCCTCGAGCCGCAGGTGCTCGACATAAATGCCGGGCTGGCCGGGGCTGAAGACATGCTGCACCGGCTCACCGGTGAAAACGTGCGGATCACTACCCACCTGCAATCTGACTTAAAACCCGTGCTGGCCGACCCGGGTCAGCTCGATCAGGTCTTGCTGAATCTGGCCATCAACGCCCGCGACGCCATGCCGCACGGCGGTACCTTGTGTTTTGAGACCCGTAATGTCGATCTCCACCCGGCCTGCACCCGGGCCCGTCTCGGCGTTCAGCCGGGTCACCACGTCCTGTTGGCGGTCACTGACACCGGCACCGGCATGAGCCCGGAGGTGCAATCCCGGAACTTTGAGCCTTTCTTTGCGACCAAGCGCGATGGGCAAGGCACGGGGCTGGAATTGGCGACGGTGCAGGGCATCGTCGAACAGATCGGGGGCTACATGGAAGTGTACAGTTTACCGGGCCTGGGCACGACCTATAAACTTTACCTGCCGGCATTCACACCGCCGCCGGGGACCAAGGTAACGGCAGGTCCGCCGGATCAGTCGCCGAAAGAGCGCCGCGACCGGGTACTGCTGGTGGATGATGAGCCGTCCGTGCGCGCCGTAACGATGCGCCTGTTGGAAAGCCTCGGGTACGAGGTCCTGGAGGCGGCCGGCACCGCGGAGGCGTTGAACCTGGTGGAAGGTGGCCGGGAAGATATTGATCTGTTGATGACCGACGTCCTTATGCAGGGCCGGAACGGCCGGGAGTTGGCCGATACGCTCCGCCGCCGTGACCCGAACCTTAAAGTGTTGTTCCAGAGTGGCTATATGGGCGATGTTCTGGCGCGTCACGGCATCGTGGAGTCCGAAATGGCGTTTTTGCAAAAGCCCTTCACACGGGAAGTCCTGGCCAGAAAGGTTCACGAAGCGCTCGGCCGGCCGTGCGCGGAGCTATCCGGCAGGGAAGCTCAACCCGTCATCGGTCCGAACGTCCGGAAACGCAATTTGGGACCTCGCCCGGATCCCATCCCGGACCACGTAACGTAATGTCATCTCGGTGGTCATCGCCGCCGGCCTGATGCGCGGTACCGGCCGTTTCAACCTCGCCAAGGCTTGGTGGCGCGTTCGGCCGGTGTGGGGGCGGCCCTGAGCAACCTGACGCCCGGTTCCTGGTGCAAGCCTTTGGGTACCCGGCGGGTTTTCTAACCTTAAGCGCCATTGCGATCTGTGGGCGCTCGCACATTCTCTCCTGGAAGATTATTACTTAAGGTGAGGAAACAGTTTCGTTCGAAAGCCAAGCCGTGTTTTTCTTTTTCCCGATCCCTGAATTCTGGAAGACACTGCTCATCACGGCCATCGCGATCCTCACGCTGGCGGGCATCATGACCCGGCCATTCCGATGGAACGAGGCCGCCATCGCCCTGGCCGGTGCGGCCCTCCTGCTTGGGCTGGGCCTGGTCAGCCCCCTCGATGCCGTCCGCACCCTGGCGGAGGATTGGAACACGTTTTTCTTTTTTCTCGGCATGATGGGCCTGTCCACCCTGGCCGAGGCCGCCGGTTTGTTTGACTGGCTGGCCGTCCAGGCCGCACGCTTCGCCGGCCGGAGCGCCGCACGGCTCTTCGTGAACGTCTTTGTGCTTGGCAGCCTCATCTCAATGCTCCTGTCCAACGATGCCACCGCGCTGATCCTCACCCCGGTTGTCTATGTGATCGTGACCAAGCTGCGGCTGCCGGTATTGCCCTTCATGTTTGCCTGCACCTTTATCGCCGACACCGCCTCCTTTCTGTTGCCCATCAGCAACCCTACGAACATCATCGTGCTCTCGCATTTTCCGCTGGATCTGTTGACCTTCCTGCGGCTGTTGAGCCTGCCGTGCCTGGTCGCCATCGGAATCAACCTCGGAGTGTTCTTCCTCGTGTACCGGAAACAGCTTCGGGGCCGCTTCGACGTCCAGCGGCTGCCGCCCGCCGCCGAGACGGTCAGGCATAAGCTGTATTTCCGGTACACCTGCGGCGTGCTGGCCGCCGTGGCGGCTGCCTACGTGACGGCTTCCGCGCTCAAGTTTCCGCTCTCGATCGTGGCCATGGGCGGGGCCTTGCTGCTGCTGGCCGGCGCTCTGCTCTGGAGGTGCACGACCTTGCGTGAAACCGCCAAGGGCATTTCCTGGTCAATCTTCGGCTTCATTGCCGGCATGTTCGTCGTGGTGCGGGCCGTTGAGGATACCGGGCTCACCGCCGCCTTCGGCCAGTGGCTGTTGCGGCTCTCCGGCGGCACGAGCCTCGGGGCCGTCGCAGTGGGAACCGCCGGTGCAGCCTTGGGCACCAACCTGATCAACAACGTGCCGATGGCCGTGGTGATGGGCTCGGCGCTGGACAGCGTCCGGCACGCGCCCCCCGTCATCCAGCACGGATTCATTGCCGCGACGATCTTCGGCTGCGCGCTGGGTCCGAACCTCACGACGGTCGGTTCGTTGGCGACGGTGCTCTGGCTTTTGATCTTACGACAGAGAAACGTCGACGTTTCGGGGCTCGACTATGCGAAAGTCGGCGTAATCGTGACGCCGCTGATGCTGTGTGCCGGGGCTTTGGCCATCTGGTTGCTTCTCGGGTAATTCCCGTGGTTGGAAGCCTTGACCTACCCAGCACACCGCGGGCACCACGTAAGAGTTCACACGGCGAACACGGCGAGCCACGGCGAACACGGCGGGAAGAGGAAATTATCCGCAGAACACGCAGAAGAACGCAGAAAAGAGAAAACATCCACAGATTAACACAGATTACACAGATTAAGAGGACATGGCGGCAACTCTAAGGTTGACGCTCGCACCTAACCCCCAATGCCGCCGCTCCGACCTCCGACCTCCGAACCCTTTCCCCTTCTCCCTCTTCCCGCCGTGTTCGCCGTGTTCCGCCGTGTTCGCCGTGTGAACTCTTA
>JAFBAP010000035.1 GCA_019247695.1 Verrucomicrobiota bacterium
CCCTTGATCGTCAGGAGAAGACGTCATCCGGCCTTTACGAATGCCGCTTTACGCCACTCGCGGCATAGCCACACAGCGGGCACAGCGAAAAGGCGGGCACGACGTAAGAGTTCACACGGTCACACCACGGGCACAGCGGGTTGGGCGAGCACAACGTAAGAGTTCACACGGCGAACACGGCGGACCACGGCGAACACGGCGGAAAGAGGGGGAGGGAATTCGGAGTTCGGAGTTAAGAGTTCGGAGTTCGGAGTTCGGAGTTCGGAGCGGCAGCATGGGGGGTGGGTGCGAGTGTCAACCTTCGAGTTGCCAGGTCTTCTTAATCTGCGTCAATCTGTGGATGTTTTCTCTGTTCTGCGTTCTCTGCGTGTTCTGCGGATGATTTAATCTTTCCGCCGTGCCCGCCAACCCCGCCGTGCCCGCCGTGTGACCGTTACCCGCCACGGAATTCGTGGCATTTTCTGCCGTGGCATTTCTTTCGGGTTGCCAAGAAGGCGGATGCTGATACTTTTCGAGCTCCTTATGCCTAAGCCCATTGCGAGACGCAAGACGAAGAAAGCGGTGGCGAAGCGCTTCAAGGTGACCGCGACCGGTAAGGTGTTGCGGAGCCGTGCGGGGCGCCGGCACCTGCTCGCCTCAAAAAGCGCCAAGCGCAAGCGGCAGCTTGCGAAAACCACTTTGGTCGATGTGACCGACGAGCGTCGAATTAAAGAGAACCTGCCGTTCCATTAAAGAAAAAGAACGGCTCCGTTTCCCACCTGCCCCGCGGTTGGCGGGGCTGATGAGACGAGTGAGGTCGGGAAACGGTAATGATTAACAACAACTCGTTCACGGAGCTTCGGTCCTAACCGAAGAGAATCAATGCCAAGAGCAACTAACGCTCCCGCAAGTCGCGAACGCCGGAAAAGAATGTTGGAAAAGGCCAAGGGTTACCGCGGCCGGCGATCCAAACTGTTCCGTTACGCCAAAGATGCGGTCATGAAGGCGCAGACCTGGGCTTACCGGGACCGCAAGAATCGGAAACGCGATTTTCGCAGCCTTTGGATTCAACGCATTAACGCTGCCTGCCGTCAAAATGGGCTGACGTACAGCCGATTTGTGGAAGGATTGGCGGCTGCGCAGATCGCGGTTGATCGCAAGATCCTGGCCGAATTGGCCGTACATGATGAAGCTGCGTTCAAGGCGATTCTGGACCAAGCGTCCCAGGCGCTGAAATCCAAGCAGGCAGCCTGAACGCCGGCCTTAGCTTGGTTATTCCTATCCCTCCGCACGGTGTCACCATTGCGGCCGCCGGGCAGGCTTGCCCGGAGCCGCGATGTGCCTTGCCTTTACGCCATGGAAGCTGAACTCCAACAGTTGCGCAAGGCGGCCCTCGTCGAGATTCAAAACGCGAAAACCGCATTGGAGCTCGACCAGTTGCGCGTAAGTCTCCTGGGCCGCGCGGGGGCTCTCACGAAGCTGAGCGAAGGGATGCGCAACGTCCCCAAGGCGGACCGCCCGGTGGTGGGTAAACTCCTCAATGAAGTGCGTCAGGTGATCGCTGCCAGCCTGGAGGAACGGGTTCGCTCTCTGCAGGCTGCGTCAGACCTCAAAGGTTTGGAGGCCCTGGATGAGACCCTGCCCGCGAGGGAAGTGCGTACGGGAGCGCTGCACCCGTTAACGTTGCTCCAGGATCGCGCGGTCCGGATCCTGCGGCGCCTCGGCTTTGCCCTGGCGGACGGGCCGGACATCGAAACGGAATGGTTCTGTTTCGACGCCCTGAACACGCCGGCTAACCATCCGGCGCGGAAGGAGTCCGACACGTTCTACCTTCCCGACGGGCGCCTGTTGCGAACCCATACGTCATCGGTCCAGATCCGGACCATGATCACGGTCGTGCCGCCGGTCCGGGTCATCGGGCCGGGTGCCGCCTATCGGCGCGATGAGATCGACGCGACGCACCTGAGCCAGTTTAATCAACTGGAAGGTTTGTACGTGGATCGCGCCGTCAGCGTGGCCGACCTGAAGGGTACCTTGACGTTCTTCGTTCGGGAACTGCTCGGCGCAAAAGCTGAGACCCGGATCCGGCCCCACTTTTTCCCGTTTACCGAACCGAGTTTCGAAGTCGACGTGCGTCTGCCGAACGTCAACAATGGCCGGTGGATGGAACTGCTGGGTTGCGGCATGGTGGATCCGGCCGTGTTCGATCAGGTCAACGCGCGCCGCGGGGATCGGGCCTATGACCCCGAGGTCTGGTCGGGTTTCGCGTTCGGTATGGGGCTCGACCGCTTGGCGATGGCTTTGTTCGGCTTGCCCGATATTCGTTTGTTGATCGAGAACGACCAACGCTTTCTGGCGCAATTCGCGGAATGAAAATTTCTCTTCGCTGGCTGAAGGAGTTCCTGCCGTTTAACGGCGCGGTGGAAGAATTGAGCGAGGCCATGATCGCCAGCGGCATGGAAGTGGGTGCGATCGAACGGCGCGGGGTGGAGCTCGATCAGGTTGTCGTCGCGCAGATCGACTCGTTTGGCCCGCACCCTAACGCGGACCGTTTGAGCGTCTGTCAGGTGAACGATGGTTCCGGCCGGCCCCGCCAGATCGTCTGCGGCGCCCGGAATTTCAGCACGGGGGACAAGGCGCCCTTGGCCTTGCCGGGCGCCGTCCTGCCGGGTGATTTCAAGATCAAGGTCAGCAAACTACGCGGGGTGGAATCGGAAGGCATGCTCTGCAGCGCCAAGGAGTTGAACCTGGCGGAGGACAGCGCGGGATTATTGATCCTGCCGGCTGACGCGCCCGTGGGGCAACCGCTCAGCCGCGTTTACCCGCCCGACGTGATTTTTGACCTTGAACTCACCCCGGATCGGCCTGACCTGCTTTCCTACGCCGGTATCGCGCGTGAGTTGGCGGCCATCCTTCAGCTGCACGCCGTGCTGCCGGTCTTTAACCGGTCTACGGTCGAGGTGCGCTCCGGCTCGCAGGTCATCGTCAGCGAGCCTGAAGGATGTCCGTACCTTGTGTTTCGCCGTTTTCGCGGCGTGAAGGTGGGCCCGAGTCCGGGTTGGATGAAGGAACGGCTGGAGGCATCCGGCCTGCGTTCGATCAACAACCTGGTGGACATCACCAACTACGTGATGCTCGAGCTCGGCAAGCCGATTCACGCGTATGACGCCGCCAAGGTCCGGGGCGGATTTCGCGTCCGGCGTGCGCATCCGGGCGAAACGTTGCTGGCCCTGGACGGTAAGCGTTACGAACTGAATG
Organism: Verrucomicrobiota bacterium; assembly: GCA_019247695.1. NCBI lineage: Bacteria > Pseudomonadati > Verrucomicrobiota > Verrucomicrobiota bacterium. The sequence goes on from JAFBAP010000035.1 coordinate 3,238, forward strand.
AAAGTCACCTGCTGATCGCAGATGAGGAAGGCGCATTAGGGCTGGCCGGCGTCATGGGCGGCGAAGCGTCCGGGGTGCAACCGGCTACTACCGACGTCTGGCTGGAGAGCGCGTACTTTGATCCCGGCTGGATTCGCACCATGAGCCGTGGCCTCGGCCTGATTTCGGACGCGAGCGTCCGGTTTGAGCGTGGGGTGGATCCCGCGTCGGTCGTCTCGGCTGCGCTCCGCGCTTCTGATTTGATCCGGGAGCTGGCGGGTGGACAGCCTGAGGATACCTTGTGGGCAGCCGGGTCGGAGCCGAAGCCGGCCGCGCCGATCACCTTGCGGCCTGAGCGTTGCACGCGCCTGCTGGGCCAGGAAGTTCCGAATTACGGTGAGCTCCTCCCGCGGATCGGCGTCGCGCCGCGGGATGACGGCACCTGGCAACCGCCAAGCTACCGGCCCGACCTGACGCGGGAGGTGGACCTGATCGAGGAGGTCTGCCGGCTGGCAGGGGTCAATCGTATCGAAGGCCGGGTGGTAGGTCACGCTACGCCGAGTTCCGCCGCGGATCATGCGCACGATGACGCCTTGGCGCTCCGGCGTCGCCTGGTCGCCATGGGCCTGTTCGAGGCGCGCAGCCTCACCTTTACCGACGAGGCGGCTCTGACGGAAACGCTGGGTCCCGAAACGAAGGTGTGGCGCCTCAAGAACCCGCTGCTCGAGGAAATGCGGGTGTTGCGGCCGTCGCTGGTACCCGGGTTGATTCGCGCGGCCGGACGCAACTTTCAGCGGGGTGCGGAATCGGTGGCGCTGTTTGAGCTGGGACGCGTTTTCCATAATGATCCGGAGCAGGAGGAGTCGACGTCAGTGGGCGTTCTCATGGCCGGCCAGCGCGATGCCAAGCGTTGGAACCAGGACGCCCGGGAGTTTGACTTTTTCGACCTGAAAAGCGCCGTGAACACCGTGGCAGGCACCCCGGTGACGCTGGAACGCGTGGAACCGAACCAATTGGCCGGCTTACTCTGCCGGGTTCGGGCCCGCAGCGGCGAGCTTCTGGGCTGGTGCGGCCAGGTGCGGCCGTCGGTTGCCGCCGGGCACGATATCAGGAAAAATTTGTTCGTCGCCGAACTGGCATTTCGCGCCGGCCGGCTCGCGAAACCGTTCGTTTTCAGGCCGCTCGATCGCTATCCGGCCATTACGCGTGACATCGCGTTTCTGGCGCCGTTGGGCCTCGAGTACGGCGCCGTGGAGCAAACGTTGGGCGAACAGCCGGAACCCTTGTTGGTTGATGTACAGTTGTTCGACGTTTTTACCGATCCGGCCGGCGGACGGATCCCTGCGAATCAAAAATCCGTCGCGCTAAGTTTGACTTATCGCGCTCCAGACCGGACCTTAACCCAGGAAGAAGTGGCAGAAATTCACCAGCGCGTGAAAACTCGTCTGGCAAACCGTCTCCACGTTGTCTTCCGCGAATAGTTTAGTTCCCTGTTCTTTGCTTTGTTGAATTTGCCCTGCGATGTTCGGGATTACAGGTATACGCCCCAGACCCGATAAATACGAATTCCTAGGAGGCTAGGTCGAGAGCGTTTCAATGACAGGCCTTGATTGGAAGTCAACGGCGCTCCGGCGGTTATCCACCCTTGGCTTAAGGGGAATGGGAGCTTCGCCTAAACGGCATCGCGGGGCAAAACAACAGAAAGCGTGATCGCTTCGATCCCGCACCGCAATCCGTATCAAGCGTAAACCAGGAGGTGAATTTCCTCCGGCAGAATCCCGGAAATGTTGCGGATGATGTTACCGCGCAGCAGGTTTACGAGCGCGCTTCGCTGCGGTGCACCCAGGATGAGGTAAGACGCGCCGACGGTGGCGGCTATTTCGACGATGGTATCCGCAGCGGAATCACTGACGGCGTAACACGGCAACAGCTTTATGCCTTTGGACCGCTCCGAGGCATAATGGAAAATCGCACGAGCCTCCGCGTCCTCAACCCATCGTCGCCGGCGATCCTCCGGCAAGAGCACCGGTTGCTCTCGGACAAAAAGCAGGTAAAGGGGGCGCTTGGTGCTCCGGGCCTCATCCAAGGCGAAGTCGAGGGTACGGCCGATACCGCGTACGGCGCAGATCATGGGCGCACCGAAACTCTCTTCGTCCTCGCCGGTACTCGCGAAGCTGGCGGCCACGGACGGTGCGCCTGATTCGAGCGGCCGGAGCGGTCCGGCGGTTCCGGCCGCGGCGGCTTCTTTCGCCCGGCGCTTTTGGGCGCGTTCGGTTACAAGTCCATGGAGAATAAGACCGACGGAAAGGATCACCGCGCAAAAGACTCGAGCGTTCGGTTTTACGGCAAAGAGCGTGATCTCGATCGCGCTCATGATGATGAAAGTGCTGAACATCAGCACCCGTTCCCATTTCTCCAGGTGCAGGCTACGGTCCGTGGAAGTGGAGCCCAGGTTGGTCGCAATTGCGCCGACTACACCCACCGCATACAAATCGGCCAGGCCTGACACGTCTTTGACGGCAACCACCAGGAGGGCCGGAACGATGGAGGCAAACAGCAGCCCCAGCGTGGGTACACCAAAAGGGTTCAGCCTCTCAAAACTGGCCGGGATTTCGCCGTCCCGGGACATCATGAAGAAGATGGCGATCAAACCGACGATCGCCGTGTTCACGGCGGATACGAGCAGGACGCCGAAGACGATCGAGACGCACCAGGCTGCAACCTGGCCCGCCACGGGACCGAAGGCGCTTCCGGCAAACACTTCCCCCATGTAACGCAGCATGTAGTCGCGAACGCCGGGATGGCCCGGCGCGTCGACTTCCCCGTTGTGAGGGGTTAACCCGGGCAGGGCGTGCATGACCAAACCGAGAAACGCGGTAAAAAAGCAGACCTCGGCCATCACCCAGAGGATAGCCCGGCTCGAGGTTTGGACGACGGACGGGTGCTCATCGGTCGAGCCAGGATCGAGCTTCATTACGCCCGTGGCGTTGGCGACGGCTTCCACCCCGGAGAGGGCCAGCACGATGCTGACGAATCCGGTCCAGTCCTGGACCACGTTGCCCGACATCGGTCGCAGGTCCCTGACGGCCGCTCCCAGGTGCGGGATGGAAAGGAGCCCAAGCAAGATGACGACGACGATCGTCGGCATCGAGACAAGGAACGCGAGCCCTCCCGTGTGTTTGGGTCCGAAGTAATTAAGAAATCCGATAAACAAAATGGCTGCGCCGGCCCAGAGTTCGGCGTGGTCTACCCCGAGGTACTGAAACGCCGAGAGCGCGCTTAGCGAGGCGGTCACGATGTAGTCTGCGATCAGCAGGAAAGCCCCCACGATCGAGATCACCTCCGACCGGTGGCGCACGCTCGCGTAGACGCCTCCGCCGTCCGGGTAATGGCGGCAAATGGCCATGTAGTTGACCCCGACCAGCGCCATGAGCACGCACATGGTCGCGATCAGCCAGAATGAACTGTACCCGGCGACGGCAAAAGCCAGCCCCAACACGTACGCCTTGCTCGTACCCCAGTCGCCGTACAAAATCGCCGCCGCTCGAAGCGCATCGACGTTGCGCGGCCTCTTGGTCTTGCCAACAATCACCATAGCATGCGCTCGACCTGGTAAAGAAAACCCCTGTTCCCTGCGATTCTCATCCGTCAGCTTTACTCACGAGGGACGATTGGCCTCTGAACCTGTCGTCCTGTCTCCTGCGATTGCCCGCATCGCCCCTCCATAAAGAATCGATTCCTGAATGGCGAATATAAAAGTACTTTCACCGAGGAATCGTCAGGAAATTCCTGCCTGACATCGCCGACGTGACCCCGGAGGCTCCTAAGGCGTCACGTCCGTACGCCCATCCCAACAAACACCCGCCCCGCCGGGTTGGATTTGCTGAATGGGCACGGATCATTTATCCCGGCGGCCAATGCAGAGGACGCCCACCGAGTAAATGCAAATGCAGGTGCGGAACCGTTTCACCGGCATGGCGCCCGTTGTTCAGGACGAGGCGGTACCCGGAATCACCGACGCCAAGCTCAGCCGCCAATTTCTGAGCCGTCAACAGCAGCCGGCCCAAAAGCGCCGCATCTTGCGGGGCGGCCTCGCCGATGCGCGCAATCACCCGCTTGGGAACGATCAGAAGGTGCACCGGCGCCTGGGGGTTGATGTCCCGGAACGCAAAGACTTCATCATCTTCGTACACGATTTCAGCAGGCAGTTCGCGGGCGGCAATGCGTTCAAACAGCGTCATCGAATGGTGAGCAGGAGGTTGGACTTGATCTTCGCAGACTCAAGCTCAGCCCGCACGAAAGCAACGATTTCGTTGCGCAATCGCGAGCATTCGTGACTCCACGTTTTGACGGATTGCAGGTGCCGGACACAAGGCCGCAAGCCATGAATGTGCAAATTGGAAGCGTGGTTGCTGAGGGCCGGCCTGATTCGTTGCTGTAAGAGCTGGAAAAAGGCCAGTTCATACCCGGGGCCCGCCTCCAATGCCAGGTCGGCCAGGCTCAGCTCAAAAGGCGGGTTTAGGGTTTCGAAGTTTGCTGCGATCTCAGAATAACCAATCGCTTGCAAGGCCGACCGGACGGATTCGCTGATCTCGTCGATCGTGATTACCGGGCGATCGCACCCCGACGCCAAGTACCAGAGCACGCTTTCAGCCACGTGCTCGGCAAGCCACCAACTGACGAAACCGGCTCGATCAGCGGCCCGCCTGATGGACAAGCCGAGCCATTCCCGGCTTAAGGACGCTAACTCATTATTGGCAAGCCGGACCAGCGGTAAGTAATTCCGGAACGCAATCACGTGGTGAAAAGTTCAGGTTGCTGCGCGCTTCGTTTGGTTTTCTTCCCCAGCGATTCAATCTCATGAATAAATTCGCCGAGATCCTGAAATTGGCGGTACACAGACGCGTACCGGATGTAACCGATCTCGTCCAAGGAGTGGAGGCGTTCCATGACCCGGATGCCAATGACGCTGCTGGGAACCTCATGATCGTAAGCCTGCTCGAGTTCCTGGTAGATTTCATCGACGGCTTTCTCCAGCACCTCGTAGCTCACCGGTCGCTTCTCGCACGCCTTCATCAGGCCGCCAAGCAGCTTCTGACGGTCAAATGGTTCGTGACGGCCGTCCCGCTTCAGAACCCGCAGGTCTCGCCGCTCGACTTCCTCGTAAGTGGTAAAGCGATGCTGGCATTTCAGACACTCCCGGCGCCGGCGAATGGCGGCCCCCGCTTTGGCCGACCGCGAGTCGATGACCTTATCTTCCAAGTTACCGCACTTAGGGCACCGCATGGATCACGGATGCTAAGCCAGCATCCACAATATATAGTGGTCTCTCCGGGCAGAAATACAAGAGCCGATTAAAAGGCATCCACAGATTACACAGGTTAAGGGCACACGGCGACCACGGCGGGAAGATTAAATCATCCGCAGAACACGCAGACGAACGCAGAAAAACAGCCGCGGATCATCATGCCGCGTTACCCTTTACTCGTTCAGCAGCCCGTATTTCTCAATATGCCGCACCACGATATTGAGACCATCACCGGTCTTCAGGTTGCACATGACGAACGGCCGGCTGCCGCGCATCTTTGCGGCGTCGCTCGCCATCACTTCCAGGGAAGCGCCGACGTGGGGCGCCAGATCGATTTTGTTAATGACCAGCAGGTCCGAGCGCGTGATGCCGGGCCCGCCTTTTCGGGGGATCTTTTCGCCGCCGGCGACGTCAATGACGTAAATCGTCAGATCTGCCAGTTCGGGGCTGAAGGTGGCGGCGAGGTTATCGCCGCCTGATTCGATGAAAATTATGTCCGCTTCAGGAAACTGCCCCAGCAGGCGATCGACCGCTTCGAGGTTGATGGATGCGTCCTCGCGAATGGCGGTATGGGGGCAGCCGCCCGTTTCGACTCCAAGGATGCGTTCCGGCGGCAACGCGCCGGCGACGGTCAGCAATCGCTGGTCCTCCTTGGTGTAGATGTCATTGGTGATTACCAGCAGGTCGTAACGGTCGCGGAGCGCCTTGCAAAGCACTTCTACGAGGGTGGTCTTACCGGTCCCGACCGGTCCTCCGATCCCCACCCGCAGCGGCGGTTTTGTTTTCATTCGCATACTCTGAAATGCCACAAATGGAGAAGAGTGTCGGGTGTCGGGTGTCGGGTGTCGGGTGTCGGGTGTCGGGTGTCGGGTGTCGGCCACGAGCTTGGGGGAGAGTCGCCGAGGTCAACTCTGTAACTCTTCTTCCCGCCGTGGCTCGCCGTGGCTCGCCGTGGTCGCGGTGTGAACTCAGTCGTTGTGCCCGCCAAACCCGCTGTGCCCGCCGTGTGCCCTTAATCTGTGGAATCTGTGGAATCTGTGTAATCTGTGGATGCTTTCTCTTTTCTGCGTCCTTCTGCGGATGATTCCTGTCTTTCCGCCGTGGTCGCCGTGTTCCGCTGTGGCGCCGTGTGATCAAGAACGGAAGATCCGCGAATACTGGAGGGCATGGCGCGAGGAAAGGATACCGAGTTGGGGTGCAAAGGAAACCACTTCATCATCACTCAATCCGGCTGCGGCGTTGATCGCCGCCACGATCTCCGGCCGCAGGCTGAACAGGATTCTTTGACCGGCGCTCTGGCCAAGGGGGACGGACTTGATTGCCGCCATGACCTGGTTCTCGGTCCAGCAGAAGCAAAACGCGGTGGCCGCAGCTTCATAGCTCGTACCGATGGCAACCGCGGCGAAGGCGTAAGCGCAGGGAAATCCGGCCGGTCGGAGCGCCCGCAAAGCGGTCCGGTGTTCGGGAGCGCCCCAGGCCAGGTGGTCAATCAATTGGACCAGCGACCATCCCATTTGCTCGGTCTCACTGCGCAGTTCAGCGCTTTCGCGGCTGGCCAGGTGCCATGCATTCCAGTCGGCGACCATCTGCAAATCGCCGGCGCACCAGGCCGCATGGAACCGTCGCAGCAAAGGGAGTTCGGCGCGGCCGACCACGTCGCGCAAGCCGTCCCGGATCCAATCCCGGGCGGACGCCGCGTCCGTCACCAGCCCATGTTCTACCGCCGCTTCCAGGCCGGAGGAGTAACTGAAGGCGCCGACCGGCAATGCCGGCGATGCCAGCTGGAGCAGGGCGGCAAGTTCAGGGATTGCGAGGCTGAGGGTGGGCGAGGGGGTTGGGGGATGATTCATCCGGAGGATGGACGTGGGCGTGCGCAGGCGCATGGGTATGCGTGTGCGTGTGCGTGTGCGTATGCAGGTGGGAGGACGCCGACGCCTGGGCGTGCTCCTCGTAAAGGCGCTGGGCCAGGGCGTAATCCTCGGCGAACGTTTCTTCACCCCCGTGCCGGTGACCGCCGCCGTATGCGCCCGTTTCAGGCTCAAACGGTTCATTTCGTTCTTCGACGCGCGTTCCCAACCGGATCAGCATCTCCCGCAGCACCGGGTCCGCCTCAAGGCGGAGATAGCCGGTGCCGATCTCGACCGGCGTGTGCCGATTTCCCAAGTGGTAGGCTGCCCTGGTGAGCGTCAGGTGGTCCGGGGCGGTTACCACCAGAACCGCTTGCGGCGCGGCTTCCACCCGGATGAGACCGCCGTCTTCGGTCTGCAGCCAGGCGCCTGGAGAGAGGACCGTACCGCGCGGCAGCACGATGGCGAGTTCCGTGCCATCCTCGAGGGTAACGAGTTGGCGCGGTTTCCGGCGCTCCGCGCACGCGAGTCGTACCACGCCCGCCGGGACGGCGCCGGGCGGCGCCGCAGTCAGTAAGGTGTGGGCTTGGAGCATCTCGGTTCAACCTCGGTTCAAAACAGGAAGTAGCGTTGCGCCAAAGGCAGGATCGCCGCCGGTTCGCAGCTCAAGAGCTGGCCATCAGCCTCCACCCGGTACGTTTCCGGATCGACACTGATTTTTGGCGTGTACGCGTTATGCACCAGGTCGGCCTTCCGCAGTTGCCGGACGTTGCGAACGGCACTCAGCCGGCGCTGCAGACGGAACCGGCCGGCGATGTCCTGATCGGCGGCCGCCCGGGATACGAACGTCAGGCAGGTTTCGCTCCGGGCGCGCCCGTAGGAGCCGAACATTTCGCGGTAATGAACGGGTTGCGGCGTCGGGATGGAGGCGTTCGGATCCCCCATCTGGGCGTTGGCGATCATGCCGCCTTTAATCACCAGCGCAGGCTTAACCCCGAAGAACGCGGGCTGCCATAACACCAGGTCCGCCCACTTGCCAACCTCGATGGAACCGACTTCGTGGGCGATGCCGTGGGTAAGCGCGGGATTGATCGTGTACTTGGCGAGGTAACGTTTTACCCGCCGGTTGTCGTTACGGGACGGATCGCCTTCGAGGCTGCCGCGTTGCGCCTTCATCTTGTGAGCCGTTTGCCACGTGCGAATGATGACTTCACCCACGCGTCCCATGGCTTGCGAATCACTCGACATCATCGAAATGGCGCCGAGGTCGTGAAGGATGTCCTCAGCCGCAATCGTTTCGCGACGGATCCGGGACTCGGCGAACGCGACGTCTTCGGCGATGGCCGGGTCCAGGTGGTGGCAGACCATCAGCATGTCCAGGTGTTCGTCCAGCGTGTTGACCGTGAACGGCCGGGTCGGGTTGGTTGAGGAGGGCAGAACGTTCGGTTCACCGCACACTTTGATGATGTCCGGCGCGTGCCCGCCGCCGGCGCCCTCGGTGTGAAAAGAATGGATCGTCCGGCCTTTGAACGCCGCGATCGTCGTTTCGACAAACCCTGATTCATTGAGCGTGTCGGTGTGAATCGCGACCTGGGTATCGGTTTCATCGGCTACGGTCAGGCAGCAATCGATGGCGGCCGGCGTTGTACCCCAATCTTCGTGGAGTTTCAGCCCGATCGCGCCGGCGTCGATCTGTTCCCGCAACGCTTCCGGACGGCTGGCGTTCCCTTTGCCGAGAAACCCGAGGTTGATCGGAAAACCTTCCGCCGCCTGCAGCATCCGCTCGAGGTACCACGGTCCGGGCGTGCAGGTGGTGGCAAACGTGCCGGTGGCAGGTCCGGTGCCGCCACCGATCATGGTGGTGATGCCGGACGTGAGCGCTTCTTCTATCTGCTGCGGACAAATAAAATGAATGTGCGAATCGATGCCCCCCGCGGTGACGATCATGTGCTCGCCCGCGATAACTTCCGTGCCCGGCCCGATGACGAGCGTGACCCCCGGCTGGATGTCGGGATTACCCGCCTTGCCGATCCCGGCGATGCGCCCGTCCTTGATCCCGAGGTCGGCCTTCACAATCCCCCAGTGATCCAGCACGACGACGTTGGTAATCACTGTATCGACCGCCTCCCGGCCTGGCCGCTGCGACTGGCCCATGCCGTCCCGGATTACCTTGCCGCCACCGAACTTCACTTCCTCGCCGTAAATGGTGTGATCGTGTTCGATTTCGATCAAGAGATCGGTGTCGGCCAGACGGACCCGGTCCCCGGTCGTGGGACCGAACATCTCGGCGTAAGCGTGGCGTGAAATTTTCATGGACGGCTAAGCTCCCCTTCCGGCGGTGTCCAGGTCTCCCATGACTTTGGCGTTGAACCCGTAGACCTTCCGGTCACCCGCGAGACCGACGAGTTCGACCGTGCGCTCCTGTCCCGGCTCAAACCGGACGGCTGTGCCGGCAGCGATGTTGAGCCGGAACCCGCGCGCGCGTTCCCGGTCGAAGTGCAAAGCCTCGTTTACCTCATAAAAATGAAAATGGGAACCGACCTGGATGGGCCGGTCGCCGGTGTTGCTGACCGTGAGAACAACCGTCTCACGGCCCGCATTCAGTTCGATGTCGCCGTTTTCGGCAAGGATTTCACCCGGGATCATGCGTCTGCCAGCGGTTTAAGGGATGGGATGATGGACGGTGACGAGTTTCGTGCCGTCCGGAAAGGTGGCTTCAATCTGGATATCCGGGATCAGTTCCGGGACCCCGTCCATGACCTGGTCGCGCCGGAGCAACGTGGTGCCGTAGTGCATCAATTCGGCGACGGATTTACCGTCCCGGGCGGCTTCGAGCAGGGCGGCGCTCAGGTAAGCGATCGTTTCGGGGTGGTTCAGCTGAAGGCCGCGCCCCAGCCGGCGTTCGGCCAGGAGCCCGGCCGTGAAGAGCAGGAGTTTATCCTTTTCGCGCGGGGTAAGATTCATGGGTAGGAGGTAAGGAGGTAAAGGGCGGCGGCAGGTCAGGTTGCCCAGAGGCGCAACGGTTTGGCCGGCAGGTTATGCACCAGGGGGCGCAGCCGGGTCCACCAATCGATCATGGCCGTGCGCAGAATTTCCATGCTGTCCGCCAGGGCGCGGATGAGCAGGAAATTGCCGGGAAAGTGGGTTACGCCTGCACGGAGGGTGCCGGTGAACGGCAGTTGGGGCGCCAGCATTTCGGCGCACCGGGGACCGCAGGCGGGACCGCTGGCCCACAGCGTGCCGAGCACGCGCCTGCCCGCCAGGCCCTGGCGCGAGCGCAACTGCGGGTTGTCGCCGGTGAGCACGGCGCGTTCCGTCCAGAGCAGACGGCCGCCGGGCCGGGTCAGGGTTGTCTCAAAACGCAGGTGCCCTTCGTCCCACGTTTCGCCCGAAGCGATGCGGCCGAGCATCGCAAGATCCCAACCCAGGACGGTCGCGGTTTCGGGCAGTTCCACCGTGAGCCGGTTAACCGCACGGGCACGGCGAAAAAAGAGACTTTCCTGGGGTAACCATTCGAGACGCGCACCGTCCTGCAGGCGCATCCAAACCGTTTGCAAGGCCGGCGCAGAGGCGGCCTTGTACCATTTGGTTGCGGCCGGCGTGCTGATGACGGCATGAGCGTTCCGGCCGATCCGGGCCTCAACCTGCAACTGGTCGCCCTCTGCGAGCCCGCCGGGCGGATGCACGACGATCACGTGGCACACCTCAGGCCCCTCCGGGTAGAGCGCTTTCTGGACGCAAAGCGGGCCATCGTGCTGCCGTTCGACCAGCACCGTGCGATCGCCCCGTCGTTCCAGCCCAAGCGTTAACCGGGCTTTCCACGGCCCGAGACCCGGTGCAGTCATGGTTTGCGCCAAGCCAAGCCGGTTTGCCGCCCAACGTCGAGGATAAATGTTCCCGCCACCCTACACCGAGATCATCGCGCGCACGCCATCGGTTTCCAGGTTGGTCCCGAGCCCGCCGGCGACGACCTCGCCGCGGTCCATCACCAGGTAATGGTCGGCAATCCCGCGGGCAAACTCGAAATACTGTTCGACCAGCAGGACCGTGAGCCCGAGTTCCTCAACCAACCGGCGCAAGGTGCGGCCGATCTCCTGGATGATGGACGGCTGGATGCCTTCGGTCGGTTCATCAAGCACCAAAAGTTGCGGGTCGCTCATCAGGGCGCGGCCGATGGCCAGTTGCTGCTGCTGCCCTCCGGAAAGGTTGCCGCCCAGTCGCGAGCGCATCTGGTTAAGCACCGGAAAAAGTTCATAGATCATCGAGGGTATCTCCCTCCGTCCGGGACGGGCCGCCGCCCCGACCAGGAGATTTTCCTCGACCGTCAGGCGAGGAAAGATGTCCCGTCCCTGCGGCACGTAGGCGAAACCGGCGGCGACGCGTTTGTGCGGGGGAAGACCGGTTATCTCCTTCCCGTGCCACCGGATCACGCCGGACCGGATCGGCAACACGCCCATAAGGCAGCGCAGAAGGGTGGTTTTACCGACGCCGTTGCGGCCCAGCAGCACCGTAAGTTCGCGCGCGGGCACCGTAAAATGCAAGTGCCGGAGCGTGTGGCTGCCGCCATAGTACTGGTTAAGTTTGTCAATTTCCAACATACGCCCGATCTAACGGCCGAGGTAGGATTCGATGACCGTGGCGTTGCGTTTGACTTCGTCCAGGGTGCCTTCGGCCAGGACCGAACCCTCGGCCAGGACCGTTACTTTGCCCTGGGCACCGCTGAGGGCGGCGACGAACTCCATGTCATGTTCAACGACGACCTGTGAACAGCTGCCTTGAAGGGAGAGCAAAAGCTCGGCCAGTTCCATCGTATCCTGGTCGCTTAACCCGGCGGCCGGTTCGTCCAGGAGCAGCAGTTGCGGGCGTTGCATGAGCAGCATGCCGATTTCGAGGCGCTGCTTCTGGCCATGCGAGATCGACCCTGCAAGCCGGTCCCGTTCCTTGGCAAGCTTCAGACGCTCCAGCATGTCCTCCACGTGGTCATGCTGGCTCGCCGGCGCAACCAGGTCTTCCTGCCAGCGTCGCCGGGTCTGGCGGGCCAGTTCCAGATTTTGCCAGACCGTGTGATTTTCAAAAACGGACGGCTTCTGAAACTTGCGCCCGATTCCCGCCTGGGCAATCCGCGGCGGAGACCACCGGCGCAGGTCGATGTCGGTTCCGAGCCGGACGGTGCCGGTCGCCGGTTTGGTCTTTCCGGTCACAACGTCCATCATCGTCGTCTTGCCGGCGCCGTTCGGCCCGATGATGCAACGGAGTTCGTTCTCAACGATCTGCAGGCTGAGATTGTTAAGGGCGCGCACGCCGTCAAACACCACCGTAACGTCTCGCAGCGTAAGGATCGGTTTCTGACCGAGGCTGTCCGGATTGGCCGGGCCGCCCGGGAAATCCGGTGCGGGCGCTGTCCGGGCCGCGAGGGCTTCTGCGAAAGAGGTATTCATGAGTTTACAGGCTAGGTGAAAAGCTCAGTTTGGTTTGACCTCCCGGCCCGCGATGCTCGCTCGTCCCCGCCGGGGATTCAGCAGGTTTACCAGCAGGCCCGCAATGCCGCACGGTAGAAAAACCGGCACGATCACAAAGATCGCGCCCAGAAAAAACAGCCACGAACTCGAGAACGAAGCCGTCAGGTAACTCTTGGCGGCATTGACGAAAAACGCGCCGATCACCGGCCCGATCAATGTGCCCCGTCCGCCGACGGCAACCCAGATCGCCATTTCGATGGAGTTGCCCGGCGACATCTCACTCGGGTTGATAATTCCGACCTGGGGTACGTACAATGCGCCCGCGATCCCGCAAAGGACGGCCGAGAACGTCCAGATAAAAAGTTTATATCCGAGCGGGTTGTACCCGAGAAAGGTCAGGCGCGATTCGCCGTCGCGAATCGCCGTCAGCACCTGGCCGAGGCGCGATTTCACGATGAAACGGCAGATGAGCAAACTTAACAGCAACGTGGTCAGCGTCACCAGAAACAAGGCGGTCCGGGTGCCCGGAGCGGTGATCTGGAACCCGAGGATGCGTTTGAAGTCGGTGAACCCGTTATTGCCGCCGAACCCGGTCTCATTGCGATAGAACAACAGCATGGCCGCAAAGGTCAGGGCCTGCGTCATGATCGAGAGGTAGACGCCACGTACGCGGGACCGGAACGCGAAAAATCCGAAAACCCATGCCAGTAACCCGGGCAGCGCGACGACCAGGAGCAGGGCGTAAACAAAATGCTCCGTGCCGTGCCAGAACCAGGGCAGGGCCTTCCAATCGAGGAACACCATGAAATCGGGCAGGGGACTATGGTAGACGCCGTCCAACCCGATTGACCGCATCAGGTACATGCCCATCGCGTAGCCGCCGAGGGCGAAAAACAACCCGTGCCCGAGGCTCAGGATGCCGGTGTACCCCCACACCAGGTCGAGGGCCAGGGCGACGATCGCATAACACATGATCTTGCCGATCAAGGTCATGAGATAGGTCGAAAGGTGCAGCGGATGATTGGCCGGAAGGCCCAGCGTGCAGATCAGCACCAGCGCGTACAAAGCCGCGATGCCGGCAATCCAGAACAGCCGCGCGTGATGGCCCGCTGACGCACGGGCTGCGACGGCGGTTTTTGCGAGTGGTTCGACCGCTTCCATTTCTACTACGCCTCCACGCTTCGGCCTTTAAGGGCGAAAAGCCCCTGCGGCCTCTTTTGAATGAAGAGGATGATGAAGATCAGCACGCAGATCTTGGCCAGGACCGCACCGCAGAACGGCTCCAGCGTCTTGTTGATGAGCCCGAGCCCCATCGAGCCGAAGATGGTGCCGCTGAGCTGGCCCACCCCTCCCAGCACGACGGCCATGAACGAATCGATGATGTAGGTCTGCCCGAGGTCAGGACCGACGTTGCCGATCTGCGACAACGCGCAGCCGCCCAGCCCGGCAACGCCCGCTCCAAAGGCGAAAGCGTAGGCGTCAACCTTCCACGTCACGATGCCCGAACAGGCGGCCATGCGCCGGTTCTGGGTGACCGCCCGGATGTAGAGCCCTAAGCGGGTCCGGTTCAAAATAAGCCACGTGATGCCTACCACCGCAAAGGCGAACCCGAGGATGACGATGCGATTGAAAGGCAGGATCAAGTTCGGCAGCATGGCCCACCCGCCGCGCATCCAGGAAGGATTTTCCACCTGGACGTTTTGCGCGCCGAAAATCGCCCGCGCGCCCTGCATCATCATGAGGCTGACTCCAAAGGTCGCCAGCAGGGTTTCCAGCGGCCGGCCGTAGAGCCACCGGATCAGCGTGCGTTCGAGAATCAGGCCCACAATGGCGGTGAGGATAAATGCCGCCGGCGCAGCCAGGAGAGGGTAGAGGTCAAACGCGCCCGGCCAGTACGTCCGGAAGGCATTTTGCACCACGTAGGTGGTGTAGGCGCCGATTAACAAAAACTCGCCGTGCGCCATGTTGATGACGCCGATGAGCCCGTAGGTAATGGCGAGACCCAGGGCAGCCAGCAAGAGCACGCTGCCCAGGCTGAGGCCGGCAAAGGTGGTGCCGGCAAAATCGACCTTGAACTGCTCAAAATCGAGTTTGCGCAACGCTTCCTGGGCCGCCGCCCTGACCGTGGAATCCTTTTCCGCGTCAGGCGCGTTGCCGGACGGGTCGGGATTGGCCAGCGGCTGCAGGAGCGACCGCAGCTGCAGGTCACCCCGCTGCCCGATTAACCGGGCCGCCTGGGCCCGGCTTTGCGGGTCCGGGGCGTGCAGGGCCGTCAACGCCCAGAGCTGATCCAGGCGCGCTTTCAAACGCGGGTCGGTTTCCTGGCGGCGTGCGGTCTCGACTGACTCCCGCAGGTTAGGGTCGGGCTGGGCCATCAACGCGCTGATGGCGCGCGATCGAACCGCCGGGTCGGACGCCCGCAGCTGCATTCCGGCCAGCGCGTTTGCCGCTCGGGTCCGCAACACATTACCCAGCGTGATCTGGCTCAGGTCATCCGCGTTGGCCGCCACGACTCCGCCGTCCAGGGGGTTGCGGTAGCGGTCCCCCTCCTGGATCAGCAACGTTTCATCCGCCCGGGCGTACAACGTGTCGCTCTGCACCGCTGCAAGAATTTGCTGGGCGGCTTCACTCCCGTCAGCCGCGAGTTGATTAATGACCTGCACCTTGGCGTCGAAATCGTCTTCGGCCAGAGGCTTCAACTGCTCAACGGAGAGCGCATAGGCGGCCCCCGAGCCGCCTAATGCGATCGTGATACAACAGCAAACTAACGGGATGAGTGATTTCACGCCGGGTAATTCGAAAGCGACGAGAATCGGGTTGGGAGCCGCCCGGCGCTCAGCGGGCGGCAGTCAGAGTCAGGGCTTCTTCTTCGGAAACCGGGGAGAGAATCCGGTCCAGCAGGGTAGCTGCCACCTTGTCCGGCTTGCCATCGTTCCCCGGGATGAACGGGCTCCAGGGCTGGGCTCGAACGGGGGCCTTCGTTTTCCAAACCACGTTGAACTGGCCGTCCGGGCGGATCTCTCCGATCATGACCGGCTTATGCAGATGATGATTGGCGTCCATCTCGAGCACAAACCCGCAAGGCGCCTTGAATTGCTGGCCGATCATTGCCGCGCGCACCTGGTCAACCTCGGTTGAACCGGCCTTCTCGACCGCTTGCTTCCACATGTGGAGGCCGACGTAGGTTGCTTCCATCGGATCGTTGGTGACCCGCTTGTCGCCCCCCGGAAGATTGCGGGCCTGCACGTAGGAGAACCATTCCTTCTTAAAGGCGTCGTTCGCCGGGTTCTTCAACGACATGAAGTAGTTCCAGGCCGCCAGGTGGCCGGCCAACGGTTTGGCGTCGATTCCGCGCAGTTCTTCCTCACCCACCGAAAATGCCACCACCGGGACGTCGGTCGCCTTCAAGCCTTGGTTGCCGAGTTCCTTGTAGAACGGCACGTTGGAGTCCCCGTTGATGGTAGAAATGACGGCGGTCTTCCCTGCCTGGGAAAACTTTTTGATGTCGGCGACGATCGTCTGGTAGTCCCCGTGGCCGAACGGCGTGTAGACTTCAGCGATGTCTTTGTCCTGCACGCCTTTCGAATGGAGGAAGGCGCGCAGGATCTTGTTGGTGGTTCGAGGGTAGACGTAATCGGTGCCGAGCAGGAAGAACCGCTTCGCGTTGCCGCCCTCACTGCCCATGAGGTACTCGACCGCCGGGATGGCCTGCTGGTTCGGGGCCGCTCCCGTGTAAAACACATTACGCGACATTTCTTCGCCTTCGTACTGCACGGGATAGAACAGCAGGCCGTTGAGTTCCTCAAAAACGGGCAACACCGATTTCCGCGAAACAGAGGTCCAGCATCCGAAAACCGCGGCGACCTTTTCGTTCGTGAGGAGTTGACGAGCCTTCTCCGCGAAGAGCGGCCAGTTGGACGCCGGGTCAACCACCACCGGCTCGATCTTGCGGCCCATAACGCCGCCCTGGCTGTTGATCTCGTCAATGGTCATCAGCGCAACATCTTTGAGTGACGTTTCGGAGATGGCCATCGTGCCGGACAGAGAATGCAGGATACCGACTTTGATCGGGGCCTGCGTCTGGCCGGCTACCGAGCCGGCGCAAAGGGTGAGGGCAAACAGGGCGGCGGATACGCCGCCCCTGCCAGACAAACGAAAAATACGCTGCATGAAGATGAAGAGATGGTCTTGGTTCGAGATTGCTTGTGCCGTCGCCTGCGCCGGCCGTGGAGGGAGGTCGGGCGAACGGATGCCCGGCGTTCCCTTGCGGGTGCGCGAACAGACGATGGGTTCGGCAGTCAGGTAATCCGCAGAGCAAGGGACGTGCCAGGGGTAGAGTTCGGTCACACGGCGGGTTAGGCGGGCACCACGACAGAGTTCACACGGCGAACGCGGCGAGCCACGGCGACCACGGCGGGAAGAGGGGGAAAGAGTTCGGAGTTCGGAGTTCGGGGTTCGGGGTTCGGGGTGGCATCCTGGGGGGTGGGTGCGAGTGTCAACTTTAGAGTTGGCGCCGGGTCCTCCTGATCTGTGTCAATCTGTGTAATCTGTGGATGTTTTCTCTTTTCTGCGTCCTTCTGCGTGTTCTGCGGAGGATCTTTTCGGTGTCCTCTGTGGATCCGCCGCGGCGCCGTGTGATTGTCTGCGCTGTGGAGAAGTGCACGTTCACTGGCCAGTTTTCGCCAGCGTCGTTCAGGGGTGCTTAATCTTCGCCACTACGACGGTTGCCGGCTTGCCCGGGAGAAAGTTGATCTGCGGCCTGAG
>JAFBAP010000036.1 GCA_019247695.1 Verrucomicrobiota bacterium
GTTAACGCGTCCCGCCGCGGGAGGCCTGCAGCCCGGCACCGAGCCGATCCGTCTCGACCGGGTGTTCCCGGTCCAGAAACACCTTTTGGATGCGATCGTCATAGGCCCATTGCCCATCACTGAAGCCCAGCCGCACTTTGTAATCGAAGATCCAGCGTTCCCGGCCAGGGTGAGGCGCAAAACGGATCAACAGCACCGCCTGAGCAAGGTCTTTCCGGGTGACCTTGCCCGGCGGCAACGCAAGCTTGAGATAATCCGACGGCCCCGGGTGCACGGTAAGCCTCGAACTGGCCACCAGACCCGCCGGCGGGCCAAGGGTGAGGCTTACCTCAGCCGCTACATCGGAGTTTTCGACGTCCCGGGGCGTAGTGAATTGGATCATTGCCTGAGTCAGGGTGGCGTTAGGGTCGAGATTCTGAGCCTGCGCGGTGTAACCGGCCGCCAGCAGGCATACCAATGCGATTAACGGTTTCATAGAGGTGCGTTTGAACGGGAATGTTACCCGGTCCAGACCGGACGCACGCGCGGTTAAAGGCGGTCGCATCCGGGAGCCGGTTTTACGGATCATATTTATGAGTTTTTCAGGTCGCGTTAAGTCCGCCGGCTCCACAACTCGGATTCGGCGCCGCTCGCGGAACACCCGGGACGATGCAGAATGCACGGCTTCAACCGCCGGCGCTCAGGCCGCGCAAAGGTCGGGACCTTATGCCGGAGCGCCGGCGCGTGGAGAAACGGTGACGACCAAAGTTAGATACGGTCAAAACACGCGCGGCCATGACTAACTTCTACCTGGCGACCGTACTATCGGTACCGGGATGGTGATGGAACAATCGGCGATGGCAGAATTACCTTTTTTCCGGCATCAGGAAGACACGCCGACAGAGGACCGCGGCCCGGGGAACGCTCAGCCTGATTAGCAGCCGACCGTTTTGCCGGGGGACCATCCTGCCGTATAGCCGCGCAATCTCGGGCTCGAGGTAGAAATGATTGTCGTATTGCGATACAAAATAAAGTATCCGGGCGGGTTTGGCAAGCGCAGATCCGTCGCTTGCACAATACAAAACTAACTATCGGACCGGCACCTTGCGGACGGCTGGAACACTCCTAACTTTCTACATGCACCGGCGCCTCAGACCGCGAACTTTTACCGCATCCACCAGAGCTTCGACCTGCGAATTTAAGTTGTCTCGTTCCGAACGCCAATAAGTCCATGAGCGATACCGCCAGTGATTTCTTGATCAAGCGGATTACCCAGTGGGGCATCCGCCGTATTTTCGGCTACCCCGGCGACGGCATCAACGGCATCGTCGGGGCCATTCAACGGGCCGGCGACGCCATTCACTACGTTCAGGTCAGGCACGAAGAGATGGCCGCCTTCATGGCCTGCGCTCACGCCAAGTTTACCGGTGAGGTTGGCGTCTGCCTGGCCACCTCGGGCCCGGGCGCCGTGCACCTGCTGAACGGGTTGTACGACGCCAAGCTTGACCACGCGCCGGTGGTCGCGATCGTGGGCCAGCAATCTCGCATGGCCCTGGGCGGCCATTACCAGCAGGAAGTCGACCTCATCTCCTTGTTCAAGGACGTGGCCCACGAATACGTTCACATGGCGTCTTCGCCGGTGCAGATACGCCAGCTGATCGACCGGGCCATCCGCATCGCCGCCGCTGAGCGGACCGTCACCTGCATCATCATTCCCACGGACGTGCAAGAAGCAGACGCGGTGCCCGAGCCGCCGCAGGTGCACGGCTCGGTTCACACCGGCGTGGGGTTCACGTCGCCGCGCATCGTGCCCAACGATTCGGAGCTGCGGCATGCGGCAGAGGTGCTCAACGCGGGCCAGCAGGTGGCCATGCTGGTCGGTGCGGGCGCGCTGCGCGCCACGGATGAGATCATCCAGGTCGCGGAATTGCTGGGCGCGGGCGTTTCCAAAGCCCTGCTGGGTCGCACGGCCATTCCCGATGCCTTGCCGTTCTGCTGCGGTGCCATCGGCCTGCTGGGCACCAAACCGAGCTGGGACATGATGCAGGACTGCGACACGCTGCTGATGGTCGGGTCGAGCTTCCCGTATTCGGAGTTTCTGCCCAAGCCGGGCCGCGCGCGCGGCGTGCAGATCGACATCGACGCGAAAATGCTCAGCCTGCGTTACCCGATGGAGGTCAACCTGGTGGGCGACAGCGCCGAGACGTTGCGGGCTTTAGTTCCCTTGCTGCAACGCAAAACGGACCGCAGCTGGCGCGAAAAGCTCGAAGAGGAGATCAAAGACTGGTGGAAGCTGATGGAGGCGCGGGCCATGCAGGGGGCAAATCCCATCAATCCGCAACGGGTTTTCTGGGAGTTATCGTCCCGGCTGCCGGACAATTGCATCCTCACGGCCGACTCCGGCTCGACGGCCAACTGGTTCGCTCGGGATTTGAAGTTCCGCCGGGGCATGATGGCCTCGCTCTCGGGCACGCTGGCCACCATGGGACCCGGGGTGCCGTATGCGATTGGGGCCAAATTCGCTTACCCGGAGCGGGTGGTGATTGCCTGCGTCGGGGATGGTGCGATGCTGATGAACGGGATCAACGAACTGGTCGACATCGCCGAGTACTGGCCGCAATGGAAGGATCCTCGCCTGATTGTGCTGGTACTGGCCAACCGGGATTTGAACCAGGTGACCTGGGAACAACGGGTAATGTCGGGCGATCCGAAGTTTAACGCCTCGCAGCAGGTTCCTGCCTTCCCGTTTGCAAAGTATGCCGAGGACATCGGTCTGATCGGTGTCAAGGTGGACAAACCCGACGACATCGGTCCGGCCTGGGACAAGGCCTTTGGGGCGTCGCGCCCGGTGGTGCTGGAGATGATCACGGACCCGGAGGTGCCGCCCTTGCCTCCGCACATCACGTTCAAGCAGGCCAAAAACTTCGCGATTTCCGTCCCGAAAGATTCCAATGCCGGGGACATCATCCGGGACACGGTCAAGGACGTGATGGCGGGCGTTCTGCCTCACAAGGAGTGAGGCGAAAGGAGTGAGGCGAGAAAAGGGTTTTGCGTTTCCCGGGGCCGGACGACGCGGCAAGCTTTTCGCGTCGCTCGCACCTCAAACGTAAAAACTTTGTATGAGCAAGGTGACCATTTCTGAAGTCACGCTGCGCTGGTTTGAGATCCCGACCGATCGGCCCGAGTCGGACGGGACGCTGGAGTGGACGCACACGGGGGTGGTTACGGTCCAGGTTAAGGCCGGGGAGACCACCGGCTTTGGCCTGACGTATGCCGGATTTTCCACGGCCCGGCTTATCCAGGAAAAGTTCGTCTCGCTTTTGCAGGGTCAGGACCCGATGGCCATCCCGGAATTGCACGCAAAACTCGGGCAATCAATCCGCAACATCGGGCGCGACGGCGTGGCCGCGACGGCCATTTCCGCTGTCGACCTGGCCCTTTGGGATCTGAAAGGAAAATTGCTGGGAATTTCACTCGCCGCTCTGCTGGGTGCCGCCCGTGATCAGGTGCCGATCTACGGCAGCGGCGGATTTACCTCCTATTCGACGGGGGAATTGCAGGAGCAACTCGGGGGTTGGGCGGCGGCCGGCATCCAATGGGTGAAGATGAAGGTTGGTCGCGAGCCGGATCGGGACCCGGAACGCGTCCGTGCCGCGCGGAGCGCGATCGGCGCCGGGACCGGCCTGTTCGTGGACGCCAATGGCGCCTACGACGTACGGCAGGCGGTGACGCTCGGGGAGAAATTCAATGACGACGCCAGGATAGTCTGGTTTGAGGAACCGGTCTCGTCGGACGACCTGGCCGGCATGCGGTTTGTGCGGGACCACCTTCCCGCCCCGGTTCAGGTCGCCGCCGGTGAGTACGGGTACGACCTGGATTATTTCCGTCGTTTTCTGGAGGTGGATGCCGTCGACGTGCTGCAGGCCGATATCACCCGCTGCGGGGGCGTGAGCGGATTTATGGCGATCGCGGGCCTGGCTGAAGCATTCCACAAACCGTTGTCGTCGCATTGTGCGCCCGCGTTGCACGTTGCGGTCGGTTGCGCCGCTCCGACGTTTCGCCACGTGGAGTATTTTCATGACCACGTCCGCATTGAACGGATGCTGTTCGCGAATGCGCCCGAACCCGTGGGCGGAAGTTTGGTGCCGGCCTGGGATGAGCCGGGCCTGGGCCTTCACCCGCAGTTGAAGGCGATTGAATTGCATGAAAAGAGTTTTTGAGCAACGGGCCCCCTTTCTGGAGCCGGACTGGCTGAACGGAGCGGCGCGTTGAGGTAAACGTGGTGGTTTTACATTTTGAAGGAGATAGATGGCAGGGACGCTTTCTCGACTTTTTCGTTCTACCCGCCGGGGGGCCGGGATCGCCGGAGCCGCCGGCCTTGCGAGAGCAACCAACTTGATCCCGCCGCTCCATGCGAGCGGTAAGAATGGCGTTTCGGGTACCTTCGAACGGACCGTTAAGAGCGCGTTGCGCGAGACAACCGCGGTCGACCGGCTTGTGCGTGAAGGGCGTTTCCAGCGAGCGTTATCGCTGGTTGCGGGGCTCTCCAGCATTCTGGCCGGGGTCGAGGTGGCTTGGGAACATTACAAAGGGAGTTACAGCCACCGTGTCATGTATACCCCCGTGCTGCTGAGCGGCGCGCTGGCGGGCGCGGGCGTGGCTACGGCGATCCGGCCGAGGGCTGCGAGGGCCGGCCTGCGAGCCGTGTCGCTGCTGACCATCATCGACGGCTTGATCGGGTTCGGTTTTCATATCCGCGGCGTGCAGCGCAAACCCGCCGGGTGGCGTTTACCGGTTACCAATATTATTATGGGCCCCCCGGTAACCGCGCCGCTGCTTTTCGCGGTCAGCGCTTACCTGGGTCTGATCGCGTCGTTCTTGCGCCCGGAGGAGTCGCCGGGTTCACCCCTGGCCGGGGTCAGGATTCCACCGTTGTCCCGTGCTTTCGGCGTCGTGCCTGAAGTACGCGCCGGCCGGTTCCAAAAGCATCTGGCTGTGGCGACCATCCTGAGCACCTTTTTCAGTGCGTTTGAAGCCCTTTACTCACACTACAAAAACCGGTTCCGGTACAAGGTCCAATGGACGCCGATCCTGCTTGCGCCCCTGTTGATGGGTTCTGCAGCCGCCGCCATCCCGTTCCGGTGGGCGGCGCGAACCGTGCTTCCATTCACCTCACTGCTGGCGATCCTGAACGGCACGATAGGATTTTTTTACCATCTCAAGGGCGTGGTTGAGCGGGCGGGCGGCGTAAAATTAAAACTCTATAATCTGATGTACGGACCACCGGTGTTTGCACCCCTGCTTTACTCAGCCTCCGGGTTCATCGGTTTACTGGCCAGCTTGATGCGGAGAGAACACGAGTGAAATACGGAGCAGATCCTACCACTGACCGGCTGCCGTTGGACGCCGAGACGCGCAAACCGTTGCAACCGCGAGTGCAACCGGGCTACTACCCGGACTACGACGTGATTTCCCAGCAGCGTTTCTGGGATGCGGCAACCCGGGAACTCGTTTTGAAGCGTTTGAATCCGGCGCCGCCGTTGCGGTTCTTCACCCCCGAGGAAGCGAAGTTGATGCAAGTGGTGTGCGATCACCTCCTGCCGCAGGACGATCGCGAACCGGGCCACCGCATCGAGATCGTGCCTAGCATCGACGAGCGCCTGTTCGCCAAGAAGGGGCCGGGTTACCGCTACGAAGACATGCCTCCCGATGACGAAGCGTACCGGTTGTTTTTGCAGGCGCTTGACTTAATGGCGCCGGCAAACTACGGCCGGCCCTTTTTAGAGCTTACCTGGCGGGAGCAGGAAGAGATTTTGCAGGCTCTCAACAAGAGCAGGCCGCCGGACGGTGCGGGTGAAATCTGGAAACGTTTGTCGCTGCCCAAAGTCTGGACGCTGCTGGTGGGCGATTGCATCACCGCTTACTACCAGCACCCCTGGAGCTGGAGTGAGATCGGTTTCGGCGGACCGGCCTACCCGCGGGCTTACATGCGGCTGGAGCGAGGCCAGCCTGAGCCTTGGGAGGTCGACGAGCAGCGCTACTCCTGGGAAGCGCCGCCGGACACCCTTTCCGACCTGGATGAGAGCAGTCACCATGACCATTACCCGCACCTGACGCATGGGGGGATTCACGATTGAGTAAACCATCAGGCAACCTGATCGGCTCCCCGCTGGGCGGGGCCTTTCAGCCTGCGGACCAGGGACGCCATCACCTCGGTCCAATGCAGAAGATCAGTCCCGCGATCCGGCGTTTCGCGCCCGGCGAGGAAGTCGATTACCTCATCGTCGGCGTCGGCTCGGCAGGGGGTGTGTTGCTGCAGCGGTTGGCCCGGGCCGGCTTCCGGGTCATCGGCCTGGAAGCCGGGCCATTCTGGGACACGGAAAAGGACTGGTACAGCGACGAAATTGGCGCGCAGAGGCTTTACTGGCAGGATTTGCGGATCACGGGCGGAACCGACCCGCTTGCCCTTGGGGCCAACAACAGCGGCAAAGGCGTCGGCGGCGGTTCGGTGCACTGGGCGGCCTTCACCCCGCGGCTGCACCCCTCTGATTTCCGGGTCCACAGCCTGGACGGGGTCGCGGTCGATTGGCCGATGCGCTATGAGGATCTGAAACCCTATTACGAACTGCTGGAACTGGAGATGCCGGTTTCCGGGCCGGCTTGGTTTCCCTGGGGCGACCCGCACGGTTACGCTTATGGACCGCACCCGCTGGGCGAAGTCGGCAACGTACTGGTGCGAGGTTGCACCAGGCTGGGCATCCGGGTGTGCGCCGGCGGGCCGGTGGCCATCAACGCCGGATCGCACGATGACCGGCCCCACTGCATTTACCGCGGGTTCTGCATCCAAGGGTGTAAGGTCGGCGCGAAAGCCAGCACCCTGATCACCCATGTTCCCGATGCATTGCGAAGTGGGGCCGAAATCCGCGACTACTCGATGGCCAGCCGGATTGCCCTCGGCCCGAACAACCGCGTCGACGGGGTCTTCTATTTTGACCGGGACGGCCGGGAGCAATTCCAAAAGGCCCGGGCCGTGATTGTGTGCGGCTACGCCATCGAGACACCGCGGCTGCTGCTGAATTCCGCCTGCCCCGAGTACCCGATGGGTTTGGCCAACTCGAGCGATACGGTCGGGCGTTACCTGATGGCCCAGGCCGGCAACGTCATCCTGGGGCGCTTCCCCGGCCTGGTACGGATGTACAAGGCGCCCCCCGCGCACGCGTTGACCGAAGAGTTTTATGAGACCGATCCCAAACGGGATTTTGCGCGGGGATTTGCGATCCAAACGGTGGGTCCCCTCCCGATCGCATTCGGCAAACAGATAATGGCCGCCATGGGGGCGTGGGGCTGGGGGTTGCGCCGCGTGATGATGGACTACAACCACTGGTGCGCACTGGCGCTGCTGGGCGAAATCCTGCCCTGGCACAGCAACCGCGTTACCCTGGCCAAGGAACGCGACCAGTTCGGTATCCCGGTCGCGTATGCGCACTTCAACCTCTATGACAACGACAAAAAGATGATCAAGTTCGGCCGGGAAAAGGTCATGGAAGTGATGAGCGCCGCCGGGGCCGAGCAGGTGGTGCAGGAGCAGCGTTACGCGCACCTGGTCGGGGCGGCGCGGATGGGGTCGGATCCGGCCACTTCGGTCGTCGACAAGTTCGGCCGGACTCACGACATCGCCAACTTATTCATCTGCGACGGGAGCGTCATGCCGACTCAGGGGTCAGCCAACCCGGGGCTGACGATTCAGGCGCTCGCCGCGCGGACCGCCGATTACCTGATCACCCAGGGCGAAAACGTTTTCCGGTCCGATCATCGGGACCTGACTGAACCGACGCCGCGGGTCGAACTCTCTCCACCGGGCACCTTTCGTAAAGGCATTCCGCGACCGGGGACGGGGTGGATCTTTCGACGCAGGGCGCTACAGGCCAAGGCGTAGCCGGTGGCGAATGAATCCCGCAGATCATCTACCGATTTCCTTCCCGCCCATTCACCGCCATGGCGTGATTGGTGACCGGCGCACGGGGGCGTTGGTGGCCGCGGACGGCACGATCAACTGGTTTTGCGTGCCGAACTTTGATGGTCCTCCGCTCTTCGGGATGGTGCTTGACCAGGAGGACGGCGGGTTTTGCCGATTCGGTCCGGCCAGGGCGGTCCTGGGCCGGCAGCGTTATCTGCCGGAAACCGCCGCCCTGGTGACGGCTTGGCGCGGGATCACGCGGGAAGACCGTACCCTGGAGTTGACGGACCTGATGGCTTGGCCGACGGGTGAGCGTCCCCACTCCGCACACGACCAGCGCGTCATCCTGCGACGGTTGCAGGCGCGGGAAGCGACGGCGGTACGTTTCGAAGTGCAACCGCGGTGGGAATTTCAGGGCCGGGCCCAAGACGTTCGGCTGGTTCCCGGGGGCGCCACGTTCAGCTTCCCCGCCGGCCAACTGGCCGTTTGGGCATCGTTTCCGATCCGGGTCGAAAGGGCTGCTGCGGTTGCCGACCTCGCCATGGGCACGGGCGATGAACTCTGGGCCGTGATCGGGTGGAATTCGCAGCCCGGCGACTGGTCGAAAGAGCGCGCCACGGAAGTGTTTGAAGCCGCGGTCCGCTACTGGCGTGACTGGAGCGCGGGCCTGAAGGTTGATGCGGCCGAGGCTCGTGCCGCCGCGCTACGCCGCTCGGCCATCACGGTCCACCTGCTCACCTGCGCGGAGCACGACTCGGCCGCAGCCGCCCTCACCACTTCCCTGCCCGAACGCATCGGCGGCGATCGCAATTACGACTACCGCTTTGCCTGGGTGCGCGATGCCTCCCTCTCCCTGGCCCTGCTGGCCCACCTGGGAAAAGTCGGCGAAGTGCAGTGTTACCTCGATTGGCTCTGTGATCTGGATTCGGGTACCGACGCGCCGTTGCAGGTTTGTTACCGGCTCGATGGGAACACCCGGCTCGTCGAACTGGAACTATCGGCCGTGCAAGGCTACGCGGACAGCCGGCCGGTGCGCTACGGCAATCGCGCCGTCAAGCAGCGCCAGCTTGGTTCGCTCGCCTTCTTTGCCGACTGCGCCAGCATCTACCTCGAGAATGACGGACCGTGGAAGGACAAACACTGGAAACTGCTGCGGCGCGCGGCCGACTACACCTGCACCCATTGGGATCTGCCCGAGAACGGCATTTGGGAACTTGGCGTGGAAGCCCACTACGTCGCAGGTAAGGTGATGAGCTGGGTGGTGCTCAAACGGGCCGAAGAAATCGCCCGGCGCACCGGTCGCGGCGAGCAGGGAGAACTGGCCCGCTGGCGTGCGGTTGCCGACACGATCCATGCCGAGGTTATGGACAAGGGGTGGAACGAAGACCGCAACTCCTTCGTCCAGCGTTATGGCTCCGACGCATTGGATGCGGCCGCGCTGCTCATTCCCCTGATGGAGTTTCTGCCGGCCGGCCATCCGCGCGTGACCGGCACCCTGGCAGCCATTGAACGGGAACTGGTCATCGACGGGTTGGTGTACCGCTTTGAGCCGAATGCGACGCTCGGCGGCGCCCAGTTGCCGGTAGGCAAGTTCGAGGGCGCCTTCCTGCCGGCGACGTTCTGGTTCGCCCACGCCTTGGCCAAAGCCGGCCGCGCAGACGAGGCGGAGGCGATCCTGATCCGGTGCGAAGCCATCGCGGGCGAGTTGGGTCTGTTTGCCGAAGCAGCTGACGCGCGCCGGCAGACGTTCCTGGGCAACACGCCGCTTTTATTCGCGCACGTCGAATACGTCCGCGCAGCCCGTGAGGTGGCCGAGGCCAAGGCGCGCGGCGGGATCAAAGATTCTGGCAAGGAGAAGACGCATGCACACTGACAAGACTCACAAGGCTCCAAGGGTAATTGTGGTCACGGGCGCGTCGGCCGGCCTGGGCCGCGCAATCGCGCAAGCCTTCGCCCGCAGCGAAGGCGCCCGGATCGGCCTGATCGCGCGTGGAAGAGACCGCCTGGAAGCTGCGAAACGCGACGTGGAAAAGCTGGGCGGCCGGGCACTGGTGCTGCCCGCAGATGTTGCCGATGCGGAGGCGATTGGAGCGGCGGCTGAGCAGGTGGAAGCCGAACTGGGCCCCATCGACGTGTGGGTCAATGATGCCATGACGGGCGTCTTTTCGCCGGTCAAAGAGATGACCGCCGCCGAGTTCAAACGCGTGACCGAGGTTACCTATCTCGGTTTCGTGAACGGCACGCTTGCCGCACTGAAACGGATGCTGCCGCGGGACCAGGGCTGCATCATTCAGGTCGGGAGCGCCCTGGCCTACCGCGGCATACCGTTGCAGGCAGCCTATTGCGCGAGCAAACATGCCATCCAGGGCTTCATGGATTCATTGCGCTGCGAATTGATCCACGACAAAAGCCGGGTCCGCGTCACGATGGTGCAAATGCCGGCGATGAACACCCCCCAGTTTGAGTGGGTCAAAAGCCGCCTGCCGAAGCGGGCCCAGCCGGTGCCGCCGATTTTCCAGCCCGAGGTGGCGGCCGAAGCGGTCGTGTACGCTTCGCACCATAACCGGCGAGAAATCTACGTCGGCATGCCGACGGTCAAGGCCATTATCGCCAACAAATTCTTTCCCGGCCTGCTGGACCATTACCTGGCCCGCACCGGCTACGAGGGCCAGCAAACCGATGAGCCGGAGGATCCGAACCGGCCGTACAACCTTTGCGAACCGGTACCCGGCGACTATGGCGCCCACGGGCGTTTTAGTGCACGGGCGCGCAATTTCAGCCCGCAACTCTGGACGGACCTCCACCGTGACGGGTTGGCGACGCTGGCGTTGATCGGGCTGGCGGCGTTAGGCGCGGCTGCGTTCATGAAGAAAAATGCCGATTAACCGATCAGCGCCAGCCATCGCCGCATGGATGGCTCATCCGCACCCGGGCACCTCGGGACCGAAGGAGGGCAAAGAGTATGCGACTTACGGATTTCAAAGTGCTGAGTTTCGACTGTTATGGCACCTTGATAGACTGGGAGACCGGAATCACCGAGGCGCTGCAGCCCCTTGTTGCCCGATCCGGACAGGCGTTGAGCCGCGATGAAGTGCTCGAGGCGTTTGCCCGTCACGAGGCCGCACAGCAGGCGGCGACGCCCGCCATGATCTATTCAAAGCTCCTGGGCGCGGTGCACTCTCGCCTTGCCCTTGACTGGGGCATAGAGCCAGACGCCGAAGAAAGCGAGGCGTTCGGACGCTCGGTTCCCCGTTGGCCCGAGTTCGCCGATTCGCCGGCCGCACTTCACTACCTGAAGCAACATTATAAGCTGGTCATCCTTTCCAACGTGGATCGTGAAAGCTTCATAGGCAGCAACGCGCGACTGCAGGTAGAGTTCGACTATGTCTTTACGGCTCAGGACATCGGCTCCTATAAGCCGGACCCGCACAATTTTGAATACCTGATCGAGAACCTTAGGCTTGCCGGGTACGAAAAGCACGAGATCCTGCACACCGCCGAGAGCCTCTTCCATGATCATCTCCCGGCGAACAAAGCAGGGCTTGCCTCCGCCTGGATTTATCGGCGCCACGCCCAGGCAGGCTTTGGCGCGACGCATCCACCGGAGAAAATTCCCAACTACGACTTCCGGTTTCAGAGCCTGGGAGAGATGGCCAAAGCGCACCGGGAAGCGCTGCGTTCGGGCCGTGAGCGGCCGGCGGGATGAACTAGTTTTTCGACCCGCGAGGACTGATGGACCGATCACTTCCCGGAAGCCGCCCCGGCGTAACGTTGCGAGCAAAACCGATTGGATCAGTTGTCAAAGGTGTCGGCATTAATTGGCCTGGAGGGGCGGCAGAACGCGTTGCCGGCGGGTTCTGCCGCCCCTTCAGCAAATCCAACCCGGCGGGGCGGGCGTTTGTCAGGATGGGCGTACGGCCGTGACGCCTTAGGAGGGCTCGATCGTGATTTGACGGTTACCCAGGGTAAAACCCTGGGCTAAGTTCCTTTGGCCCTTCAGGCCATCAACCCGTCTGCCGGCCCGGTAGGCCTAAGGCCGATTCACCCGGCTACGGAGCATCCTCCGGTGGCGACACCCCCCTCCAGCCGGCATTCTACCGGGATAACTATCTGAATGGAATTAACGGCAGCAACGTTGAAAAATGACCCACTCGTGGCGCCCGTACATGGCTCCGTCATCACTTACGGACAAGATCATATCAGTTTCGGTAACGGCATAGCGAAGACGACCATATCAATCGTCACCCTGGGATGCTGACTTTTGTATTGATCCCGATGACTCGCAAAAAACTCGACGCCATTACTTTTGCTGGAAAACTCATTGATCTGCCTCCAGCCGATTTCCGGGATGTGAATCCAATCACCTTGCCGTAAGTGTAAAGCGCGGCGGATATTTTTACCTATTCCGACGCCATAGTTGGGATCGAGCCGGTTGCCTTTGGGACCGTATCTGGAGGTGTGACCTTCCCATGGGTACTGTTCGAATACTTTGTAATTTTTACCGGAGGAAACAACTTTTACAGGTAATCCTTTTACTACTAAATCGGCGACAACGTCCGCCCTCAGCGTGCAGGCTAATGCAAAGCTAATAAAGAGTAGAATTAAAGGCGTCTTCATTGGTGAACGATGCTACATGCTACATAATATCCCGTGATGCCGCGCAATTCCAGCGTGGCGGCGCAGACTTTTGCCACCTATCACTTCGCCAAGCGCGGATCGAACTCGAACGGCTGCGGGTCGCCGATGGTTAATCGCCGGAAGTCCGGGTGCAACGGGTTAAAAAGGTGATCATTTTCCACCGGCACGACGGCGCTCGGTACCTCGAGCGTTACCGAGGTTTGCGCGGCAGCGAGTCAAATCTGACCGTGCCAGGGCGGCACCCGGCCTCAGCGGCTGTCGATAGCCCGTCCCCTATCCTTGCGAAACGTCTCGAGTTCCCCCATCAACCGCCGTACCATTCCGAGCCGCCCAGAGCATCCCGCGCAGGATCAAAGTTCGCATCGGCGTAACCCCAAATTCCGCCGCGACGTGACCGAGTGAGCAGTAGAACACCTTGCCCGCTCCGTAACGGCGCTTCCAGACGACGGGCATGACCGCCCCTTTTATCCAGGGACAATACTCACCCCCAAACGTCGTGGTCGCCAGCACCTCGTTGCTGGGGTCGACGTGCATGTAATACTGCTCGGAGTGGTAGTCGAAATCCTCGATCCCGCGCGTAATCGGGTCATCGTGGCGGATGATGTTCACCCTGTAATCGATGATGTTGCCCGGATGGGCCACCCATTGGCCCCCGACCACAAACTGGTAGGCAGGCTCGGTGCGGAAACTGTCGCCCATACCGCCATGAAAGCCGGCCAACCCGGTCCCACGCTCAATGGTGGCGATCAGGTTCTGGCAGGCGTCGCGCGCAATGGTTGACTGAGTGATCATCGGCACGATCAGGTCGAAGCGCCCCAGAGCGGACTCGCCAAAGGCGGCCGTTGAATCGGCCACCCGGACGTCGAACCCTTCTGTGGTGAGCAGACCTGCAACCACGTCAGCGCATTGCTTGGGCTCATGGCCCTCCCAACCGCCCCACACGATTAAAGCTTGTTTCAATTTGGGTCTCCTAAAAGCGAGATTGGATGCAAAGGTCGGGGCCGTCCCCCCGGGGATTCGATTTTGACCGGCTCACCCGTCGAGCCGCCCTTCACAAATGCTGGAATTAACGCCCGGATCAACCGATTGCAAATGAACTCTGCGGGACCGCACCGGCCCCAAACGCATCCGCCCTTTGGACGCCGTATCGCGGGGCCAGGCCGCAAAGCAAGCCCGGCGGCGCGCCGTCGATTCCGGCGCTTTTTACTTGCGCGGCCTAAACACGCACCGAAAATTGCTTCGAACAACGCAGGGACCCTATGTCCGCGACCTCACCCGACTTTCGTAGCCGCGATTTTCTGTTGGGCCACGCTCGGCAGATCATGTCTTTCTACCATCCCCGTGCAATCGACCCGCAAGGAGGCTTCTACCACTTCTTCAAAGATGACGGTACTATCTACGACGCGGTCACCCGGCACCTGGTAAGCAGCACGCGCTTCGTGTTCACGTATTGCGAAGCCTATCTGCATTTTCAGGAGCCGGAATACCGCGCCGGGGTGAAACACGGCATGGACTTCCTGCGAAACGTTCATCGAAATCCCGCCACCGGGGGTTATGCCTGGATACTGAAATTCCGTGATGGCATCGCCGAGGTTCAGGACGACACTAACCATTGTTACGGGCTCGCTTTTGTCCTGCTGGCCTACTCCTGCGCGCTTAAGGCAGGCTTCAGTGAAGCAAAAGACTATCTGAAAGAAACGTTCGACGTGATGGAGCGGCGCTTTTGGTCGGACGAGCACGGCCTCTATGCCGATGAGGCGACCGGCGATTGGCAGACCCTGTTCCCGTACCGGGGTCAGAATGCCAACATGCATAGCTGTGAGGCGTTGATCGCTGCATATGAAGCGACCGGCGAGGGCGAATACCTGCAACGCGCCGTCCTGATCGCGCGCAACATCACGGTACGTCAGGCCCGGCTCGCGGATGGACTCATCTGGGAACACTATCGTCCTGATTGGTCGGTCGATTGGGAGTACAATCGCGGTGACCGCACCAACATTTTCCGTCCCTGGGGTTTCCAGCCTGGACACCTGACCGAATGGGCGAAGCTGCTGACGATACTCGCGCGCTACCAGGATCAACTGGGAGGTGATACCAACTGGATGACGATTCGCGCTGCGGATCTGTTTTCGATCGCGCTGGCGAGAGCGTGGGATCATGACTTTGGCGGTATCTATTACGGTTTCGCCCCCGACGGCACCACCTACGATAGCGACAAGTATTTCTGGGTGCAGGCCGAGTCGCTGGCCGCCGCAGCGCTGCTCGCCGCGCACACCAAGGATGCATCTTACTGGGACTGGTACGAAAGGATCTGGGGATACAGCTGGCGCCATTTCGTGGATCACCGGTACGGCGCCTGGTACCGAATCCTCACCCGGGACAATCGTCAATACAGCAACGAGAAAAGCCCGGCCGGCAAGGTGGATTATCACACGATGGGCGCCTGCTACGAGGTACTGAAGGTTCTGTGACGACCAATAAACGGCGACGGGTACGCAAGGGTGGTGACCTGCCGCTCGCCCGGCGCTTTGTGCGTTGCGTTACCGGAAAAGCCGGCGAACCGAAAAAACGGTTATAGACTGTTATCTGATCGTAGAGTCCCATCTGTCCAGGGTACGCTTGATAGCGATGTGGAAAGCCGTCTTGTTTCTCTCGATTTGCGGTCTGGTATCGGCGTGTGCAGCGCCGGCGGTCGAGGCCCTGTTGGTTGTCACCCTTTCCACCCGAGCCGCCAGTCCGGTGGCGTCGAGCGAGGATCAGGTTTCGCCGCCTGATACGGCGTTAATCCCCTTGGGCAGAACGATGTTTCGACTGACCTCGCACTCGCAAGATCTGGAGGCCGGCCTGGACGGCGTCCGGGGCCAGCAAATCATCGTACGTTTCACGGCTGTGGTGTTGCCGCCCGGATTCTGCGCAGTCGCCAATTACGAGGCATTCGGCCTGGCCAAACCGGAACCGGGTCGCCCGTTCGGGGCGGGATCCACGCTTCAGGCGAATCCGGCGGGTTTTTCAGTTGAACCGGGTAAACAGGTGACGCGAATGATTTCAGCAGATACCGGGTCAGGCGCGGTTGTCTACAGGCTGGAGTTCAGCGTTTTGAAAGTGTTCGGCGCCAGGTCCGGGCCGGTCAAGCCCCGTCTCTTCGAGGGCTGGTAGCGGAAGGAGTTCGGAGTTTGGGGTTCGGAGTTCGGAGGCGTCGTAGAACCAGGTCCGATCTCCCCCGAGGGTCAGGCGTACCCGGCGGGAAGACGGAATCATCCGCAGAACACGCAGAAGAACACAGAAAAGAGAAAACATCCACAGATTACACAGATTGACACAGATTAAGGGGATCTGGCGACAACTCAAAGGTTGACACTCGCACCCGCTCCCCATGCTGCAGCTCCGAACTCCGAACCCCGAGCGCCGAACTCTTCCTCTCTCCGCTGCGGCCGCCGTGTGACCGTGTGACCGAACCCCGAACAAAAGTCCTCCCTTTCCGTCTCAAAAACGCTTATAAGGACCGCCGGAGCGCCGCGCTCCCGCAAGGAAAAATCCGGTCGCGCAAAGCATGGAACCCGACGAAGCTTTCTGTATCGAACTGGCCAGCCGTTTGGAGTCGCACCGAGCTGCCCTTGTTCGACAAATCCTGTCCGGCATCCGCGAAAGCCCGGAATTGGCGACGGCCCGGCGGCTGAGGACACCGCAACTGCGCGATCACCTTCCCGCTCTCCTGGACCGTTTGGCAACGTCTCTGAGGGGTGCGCCCCGGGTGAGGGCCCGGCTCCCGTCCGGCTCAGCGGCTGATGAGCACGGCCACGCCCGTTGGACGCAGGATTACCGCCTGCATGAACTGGTGCGCGAGCTGGGGGTTGTGGAATGCATCGTCCTGCGTGAGGGCCTGGACGTTTTGG
Organism: Verrucomicrobiota bacterium; assembly: GCA_019247695.1. NCBI lineage: Bacteria > Pseudomonadati > Verrucomicrobiota > Verrucomicrobiota bacterium. The sequence continues at coordinate 16,468 of JAFBAP010000036.1, forward strand.
TGGCTGAAGGTAAGGCGCCAAGTACCCGGGCGATCGTTGCGGCTCGCGAGGGGGTCCGGTGGTTTTTCGAAGATGCCGTGGCCGCCTCGGCGGAGCGCTTCGTTCAGGAAGCGAGCCATGCCAGGGATGAAGCGGAGCAGCGCCTGCACGAGTTGGACACCTCGCGCCTGACCATGCTGCGGACCGTGACGCATGAACTGCGCGGCATTTTGCAGACCCTGACCTTAGCCATTGAATCCGTGATTGGAGAAGGGAACGATTCCGACCGCGCACGCGTGCGAGAGGTTTGCCGCCGGAACCTGGCCGACATGGGAGCCCTTTTACAGGAACTGACGGACTACCAGGTTCTGCTCGCCGGCCAGGTGCGGCTGGAAATCGAGAGTTTTTCCGTAGCCGACTTTGCGGCCACGGTTGCCGATGCGTTCAGCCCGCTGGCCCGCGCGAGCGCTGTCGATTTCCAAGTGGACGCGGACGTTGGGCTGGAGACGGTAAGCTCCGACCCGCGCCGGTTGCGCCAGATCGTGGCTAACCTCATCGTCAACGCACTCAAGTACCGCCGGCCGAACGGCGCCAATGCGTGGGTCCGCGTTACCTTTGAATCGATCATCGAAAACCAATGGCGAATCGCGATCGATGACAACGGCGTCGGGATTGCGCCGGAGAACCTGGAACGCATCTTTGACGAGTTCCAGCAGGTCGCCGCATCCCGCGACGGCGCTTCGGGAATCGGCTTGGGTCTGACGATCACGCGGCATCTGGTCCAGCTCCTCGGGGGCGAAATCCGGGTCGCCTCAACGCTCGGCGAAGGCAGCCGGTTCGAGGTGATCCTGCCACGGCAGTTCCCGGACGCTCCACCCCACGAGTTGCCGCCCCCAGCGTAGCATCAGCCGCACTTGCCCGGCGCTCCCCTCGCAGCAGGTGCGGAGCAATTTTCCACGCGCAGGCAGGCCGTGCGCGGCACGAATTCCGCGCTCACCTGCGGCGGGACAAGTCAGCGCTCAGCCGCTTTGGATTCCATGTCTCCCCGATCGCGCTTTTGTTTCTCCGGCGGCGCATCATCCGTCAACATTTCGTTCAACTTGGCTTGCGCCGATTCAGGCAGAAACCGCCGGGCAAAGACCAATGCTTTGTTGGAGAGGCCCGGAACGATCACCCGGTCTCCGGACATCAACGCCTTGTAGGCCGTTTCCGCCACGTCTTGAGGCGCCATCAATTGGGCCTCTTGAAAGGCGCGGGTTCCCATCATGTCCGCCTTGGTAAAAAAATCGGTGTCGGTCGGCCCGGGGCAAAGCGCCGTCAACGTCACGCCGGTGTCTTTCAGTTCGGTGGCAAGCGATTCGCTGTAGGAAAGCACAAAGGCCTTTGTCGCAGCGTAGATGGCGTAACCAGGGCCGGGCTCAAAGCCGGCGACCGAAGCGGTGTTCAGAATGCGCCCGTGCCCCCGTTCCACCATCGGAGGCAAGAACATCTTTGTCAGCCGGAGAACCGCTTCCACGTTCAGCCGGACCATGGAAAGATCTTCTTCTAAAGGGATCTCCCAGGCTTTGCCCTTCTTGCCGTGCCCGGCGTTGTTGACCAGGATGTCGACGGCCCTATCCCCTACCCCCTGTCGAATCGCTGTTTCCGAATCAGCTTCCCGCAGGTCTGTCGCAATGACCCGAACGTCAACGTTATGCGAACCCCTCAGGTCCGACGCCACTGCCTGCAGTTCAGCTTCCACGGGCGCAACCAGCACCAAGGGGTGCCCGTGCCTGGCGAATTCTTTGGCCAAGTGCAGGCCGATTCCGCTGGAAGCTCCCGTAATCAGGGTGGTTTCTTTGCTCATGTTTGTTTCGTTTCCTTCAAAACCTGTAAGCCAGTAAGGCCAGTACCCGTGACAACGTGGTGTCGCCCTGACCTTTCATTATAATCGATCCTGCAGCCGGTCCCGGCTGCCTTCCCCGGCGTCTTGGCCGTCGGCGCTGAGAAGCGGGCGGCGGCAGGCGGCCCCGACGAAAACGTTTCCGGTGGCGCCGCTTCACCTGAAGACGGGCAAATGTTGCGGGCTTAACAAAATGCCGCATCTTGACAGCCGGATTACCTTGGACGTCATGGATCCCACCCCAGCATACCACGACGGGTCTTGGGCGCAAGTCATTGCCACGCAGGCAGTTGAGACGCCGCTGAAACCCGCGCTCATGGCCTGCCTGAGCGGTGGCGAATCGGCCCGCTGGACGCTGGCGGAATTGGCGGACCGGTTGCGCGGCTTGGCGGTGCCTTTTACCGAGCCGGCACTTTTGGGGTCCCTCCTGGAATTACAGGCCGAGCTGAATGCGGCGTCATGGGCGCCCTGGCGTTTGGTTGAGCGCGGCAAGGAGTGGATCCTGGTGCCGAAGGCGGAAATTTACGGGTTATTGCTGGGAATCCGGGCGGTGCCCGTCTCCCCGGACGCGCCGCCGTTGAGCGATGACGAAAAAGCGGTCCTTGTGGTCGTGCTGGGCTACCGCCGGCACGGGGGCGTCTCCAGAACGCGCGTCTCGGAAATCCTGCGCCTGGACCCGGCCGGAGCGCTGGAGCGCCTTAGCGCCGCAGGCCTGATCGGAACGGAGAAGTCGGGCGAACGCGTCCGCTGGGTGCCACGGGAGGAAACCTTGTTACGCCTGGGCTACCGGACATTCAGTGAGATTGCCGCGCTTCGTCCGCTCGAAGAATGGTTTGAGGCCCAGGAGAAAGCGTCGGCGATACCGGTTGATCCGGCGTTGGAACGGTCGGAACGGGCGCGCCGGCGCTGGTCAGCAAGGGAAGCGGAACGTCGGGCCAGCACTCCACGGCGTCAAAAGCCGTCCGGACCAAGGCAGGCGTAAGCGGCAGCGGACCGAAGCGACTCAGGCCTCCGGGCCAGGGAACCGGCTCTCTATTTTCAGCCAGACAAAGGGCGATGGCATCCATCAGCAGGACGTGCGCCCGCGGGCCAGCCATCACTCCCCCGCCCCGACCGGGAAACAGCCACGGCGAACTCGCCCATTGCGGAGGCCGCGGGACGGCGCGACGCGGGGTCTCACGAGCCAACCGATCGCGCCACGCCGCCCAGAGCCGCAGCGCGTCCGCAAACTCCGCCACGGTAACTTGTTCGTCCCAGAGGTATACGCCCTGCCCTTCCATGCGGAGGCATTCTCGGGGCCAAGTCCGTGGATTCGATTGCTTGGGAGCCGCACACAGGGCGGCCAGCAAGGCGAGGTTCCGCCGGTGCCGCAACGTCGGGATACGCAGGCGGCGTGTGGTTTCGCCCAATCCGCGGACGATCCTCGTCTTCAGCCAGGAGAGATCGATTCGGGTCACGGGATACCCTCGGGCCAGAAAGCTCAGGAAACGCTCGAGCCGTCGCGGGCGCGGTTGATTTTCCGTCCAGGTCGCGTGATGAAGCATGAGGAAAATGGTTCCTGGCGGGGTTTCCGCCGTCACGTCGGGCGCGAGGTACCGGAGGGCCTGTTTGGCCGCGGCGACGTACACGCGCCGGGTAACGGCTGCATAACCGTCCGGCAGGGACGCCTCGAATTCGTGTACGAGCGCCTCCAGGTGAGGCGCCAACCGGGAGCGGGCTGACGTTCCGGCTGGTTTATCGCTCGTCATCATTCCGGCGCGTGCCGTTCACCACGCCGGCCTTTCCGGGGCGGCGCCGGTGGATAACATCTGACGGCTGGGCGCTCGCCTTTGAGATAACCGGGCGGGTTGACAGCTGTCAACGGTCCGCGACGGGCCGGAGGGCTGAGGACGGCACGGGTTCGAGGCGGCTTGCATTGCATCGCAACGTACTGAATCTGGCGCGGGGGGTTCGGACCTGGGGCCGCGCCCTGTGTCGTTGACAGCTGTCAACCGCCGTCGTCGTGCCGCAGGTTCGAGGCGGGTATGAATCCGCCGGTCCGCTAACGTTTTGATTGCGCAGTTGCGACGAAAGCCGTTATAAACCCCAAAAATCGTGACTACACCCCTCAAAAAAGCGGCGCACCCCGGCTACATCGATGCCCTCATCAAAGCCGACGCGCGCACCTTAAGCACCCAACTGCAGGCCCTGCGCCAACGGTTTTTCGCGCCGGCCGCCGAAAAAGCCCTGAGACGGTTTACCAGCGGCGAAGCCGCGCGCCTGATCGGCGTCTCCGATTCCTACCTGCGCCAGATCTCGCTGGCCGGCGAGGGGCCGCAACCCGAGACCGGGGTGGGGGGACGCCGGCTCTACACGCTGGAGCAGATCAACCAGCTCAGAAAGCATCTGGCCGGCTTGAACCCCGGCGCCAAGGAGCGCGTCTACCTGCCGCATCGTACCGCAACCGAACATTTTCAGGTCATCGCGGTCACCAATTTCAAAGGCGGCTCCGGCAAGACCACGACCAGCGTGCACCTGGCTCAATACCTGGCCCTGCACGGGTATCGCGTTCTCGCCGTTGACCTCGACCCGCAAGCCAGCCTTTCGGCCCTCCTCGGTTTTCAGCCGGAATTTGATGTGCAAGCCAATGAAACCTTGTACGGGGCGATCCGGTACGACGATGAACGGCGTCCCCTGCGCGAGATCATTCGTCCGACCTACTTTCGCGGCCTTGACGTTATCCCGGCCAACCTGGAGCTGCATGAATTTGAGCATACGACCCCGAAGGCCCTCGCCGAAGGCGGGGTGGGAGAGTTCTTTTTCGCACGGGTCGGGACGGCTCTGGACACGGCTGAAGACGCGTATGACGTCGCGATCATCGATTGTCCGCCCCAGCTGGGGTTTCTCACGCTGGGAGCCTTGTGCGCCGCCACCTCGGTCCTGATCACCGTTCATCCCCAGATGCTGGACGTTGCCAGCATGAGCCAGTTCCTCCTCATGACCTCGGATTTGCTTACCGTGGTGGGAGAGGCCGGGGGTGATTTGAAGTTCGATTTTCTGCGTTACCTGGTAACTCGCTATGAACCGAATGATGGGCCGCAAACCCAGATTGTGGCGTTCCTGCGTTCGTTGTTCGGCGAACGGGTGTTGACCCCGATGATGCTGAAATCGACCGCCGTTTCCGACGCCGGCCTCACCAAGCAAACGCTCTACGAAGTCGGCCGCGAAAACTTTTCCCGGGGCACCTATGACCGGGCGCTTGAGGCTTTGGACGCCGTCAACGGAGAAATCGAAACCTTGATCAAGCAAGCCTGGGGCCGTTAAACGCAAGATGAATCGTAAAGAAACTCTCCGCGCCCTGCTTAACCCGCAGGCCGGGGCCCGTTCACCCGAACCTTCTCCGGCGGCGGCGGAAACACCGGACGCTTCCGGCGTCCCGGCGCAAGAAGCCGTGGAGCAGCCGCGACGGACCGGTTCCGGCGCTGTGCGGAGCATGGGGCTGACGCTCCAGAAGCTCTCTGCGGAAGCCGAGAACGCGCGGGCACTCCGGGCGCAACTGGCTCAGGGCGCAAGCGTGGTCGAACTCGATCCTGAGCTTATCGAACCTTCTTTCGTTTCAGACCGTTTCTCGCGGGACGAAGATGAACTCTTCATGGCTCTGGTCGAGAGCATCCGGACGCATGGGCAGCAAGTGCCGGTTCTGCTGCGTCCGTGCCCCGGCAAGCCCGGACGTTACCAGGTTGCTTACGGCCACCGGAGAATTCAGGCGGCGAGGCGTTTGGGACAAAAGGTTCGCGCGTTGATCCGCGAGCTGAGTGACGTTGAACTGGTTATCGCCCAGGGAAAGGAAAACAGCGAGCGCAAGGACCTCAGTTTCATCGAGCGCGCGGTTTTTGCGCGTCACCTGGAGGAGAGGGGGTTTGACCGGGCAACCATCATTGCAGCGCTGGCCGTGGATAAGGCGGAGGTCGCACGATTTTTGTCCGTTGCGCATTCGGTTCCGGCGGAACTGGTCCTTGCGATCGGACCGGCGCCCAAGGCGGGCCGGCCCCGCTGGCTGGCCCTTGCCCGTTTGCTCAGCGCCGCGCCGTCCAACGAGAAAATTGTTGACCAGTACCTGGATGACCCCGCGCTAAAGCAGATGGACACCGACGGCCGGTTTATGAAGTTGTTAACCCTGCTATCGTCGCGCAACCGCTTGGGACGCACGACTCCCTCCGTCTGGAGAGATTCAGCCGGACGTCCGATCGTAAGGGTCGAACCCGGAGCGCGGAAGACCACCCTTACGATCGACGAGAAGCTCGCACCGGCCTTCGGAGCTTTCATCACGTCAAAGCTGGACGATCTTTACCGGGCGTTTGGCGAACAACGTGGCTGCGGCGAGTCTGAGTAGCGAGCCATGGGCCCCGGTATGAGTTTGAAGCCGCGTCTGGTTTCACGCCGGTCCAACCGGTCCGAATCGCGGATCAGACCAAGCCGTTCGCGCTCGGCGGGAAAATCTTTTTGACCCGCGATCCGTCCAAAGAGATCCTGCCGCCGTAAGCAAGCCCGTCCCTGAGAAGGTTCAGCTATGAAGCAACAATGGTGGAAGGAAACCGTTGTCTATCAAATCTATCCCCGGAGCTTTCGCGATAGCAACGGCGACGGCGTCGGTGACCTGCGCGGAATCATTCAGAAGCTTGATTATTTAAAGGAACTGGGCGCCAACGTCATCTGGCTCTCACCGGTCTATAGATCACCAAACGATGACAACGGCTATGACATCAGCGATTACCAGGATATCATGCCCGAATTCGGCACCCTGGCCGACTGGGAGGAATTGCTGTCCGAAGCGCACCGGCGCGGCCTCAAGCTGCTGATGGACCTGGTAGTTAATCACACCTCCGACGAACATCCCTGGTTCATCGAGGCCCGCAAGTCCAGGGAAAACCCCTATCGCGATTACTACATCTGGCGGTCCGGCAAGAACGGCCGCGAGCCTAACAACTGGGAGTCTTTTTTTGGCGGATCGGCCTGGCAGTACGACGAGGCGACCGGCGAATTTTACCTGCACATCTTCTCCAGAAAGCAACCGGACCTCAACTGGGAGAACCCAAAGGTGCGTGAGGAGATCTACATGATGATGCACTGGTGGTTGAAGAAGGGCATCGACGGGTTCCGCATGGACGTCATCAACATGATTTCCAAAGTGCCGGGCCTGCCTGACGCGCCGGTCACGGCCGCCGGCCCGTACCAGTTCCCTGGCCAATACATTTGCAATGGCCCGCGGTTGCTGGAGTTCCTCCAGGAAATGAAGCGGAAGGTGCTCTCCAGGTACGACATTTTTACCGTCGGCGAAACGCCGCTGGCCACGACCGAGCACGCCGTTGACATCACGCACGAGGAGACCGGGCATCTTAACATGCTCTTCCAATTCGAGCACATGGATATTGACTCCGGACACGCCTCCGGCAAGTGGAACCTCAGGCGCTCGGACCTTCTGGATCTGAAACGGGTGATGAGCCGATGGCAAAAAGACCTGGAAGACAAGGGGTGGAACAGCCTCTACCTTTCGAATCATGATCAGCCGCGCGCCGTTTCGCGGTTCGGCGATGACGGCCGGTATCGGATAGAATCGGCCAAAATGCTTGCCACCTTCCTGCACCTGCTCCAAGGCACCCCTTACGTCTATCAAGGGGAGGAGATCGGGATGACCAACGTCCGCTTCGAGTCGATCACCGATTACCGGGACATAGAAACCCTCAACATGTACCGTTCGTTTGTGGAGGAAAAAGGGGCCGACCCGAAAACGGTCATGGCGATGATTCACGCCAAGAGCCGCGATAACGCCCGGACCCCCGTGCAATGGGATGGCAGCACCCACGCCGGCTTCACCACAGGGACGCCTTGGATCAAGGTGAATCCTAACTACACGTCGATCAACGTCGAGCAAGCCTTGGCCGATCCCAACTCGGTTTTTCGCTACTATCAAAACCTGATCCGGCTTCGCAGGGAGAACCCCGTGATCGTTTACGGGAAGTACCGCCTGATCCTTGACGCGCATGAAGAGGTTTACGCGTTCACCCGGACTTTGGGAGACAGTCGCCTGTTAGTACTTCTGAACTTCACCGGGGACAAACCCGTCTTCGCACTGCCCAGCCACGTTGCTTTTGCAGGCAAGGAAATCCTGATCAGCAACTATCCGGTTGACCCGGACGAGGATATCCGCCTGCTGACGCTGCGGCCGTTTGAAGCGCGCGTCTACCGGCTGCTCTGAGATAGCGGGCACAGCGGGAAGAGGAGAGAGTTCGGGGTTCGGCGTTCGGAGTTCGGAGACGTCGTAGAACCGGGTCCGATCTCCCCCCGCGGGTCAAGCTCACACTGCGGCAAGACCGAATCATCCGCAGAACACGCAGAGAACGCAGAAAAGAGGAAAGCATCAACAGATTACACAGATTGACACAGATTAAGAGGACCAGGCGGCACCTCCAAGGTTGACACTCGCACCCACCCCCCATGCTGCCGCGCCGAACGCCGAACGCCGAACCCCGAACGCTTTCCTCTTTCCGCCGTGGTCGCCGTGGCTCGCCGTGTTCGCCGTGTGAACTCTGTCGTGGTGCCCGCCAACCCGCTGTGCCCGCTTGATTCCCCGGATCAGGAATGGTTCTGGTAAGGGGTGAGCCATCCTGTACCCGTTGAGACCGAGCAAATGTCCGTCAAAAACCTGGCCGGAAAAGTCGCGATCGTTACCGGTGGAAGCCGAGGGATCGGCTGTGCCATCGCGAAAACGTTAGCGCACCGCGGCGCCGCGGTGATGATCGCGGCCAGGGACGCTGCCGCTCTGGATCGAGTTGCCGGGGAAATCCGGAAGGGTGGGGGATCGGCGGCCGCCTGCGCGCTGGATCTCCGGGAAGATCGGAGTGCGGAGAAACTGGTTGAAACAACCATTCACGCCTTCGGCGGGCTGGACATTCTCGTCAACAACGCCGGGGCAACGAGGCGCGCCGCGTTTCTGGAACTCACGGAGGCCGATTGGACCGATGGTTTCGCCCTCAAGTTCTTTGGCGCGGTTCGCCTGATTCGCCAAGCCTGGGCCCACTTGAAGCAGCGGTCCGGCTCCGTTGTTAACATTGCGGGGATTGGGGGGCGAACGCCCGGAGCAGCCTTCGCCGTGGGGGGGCCGGTGAATGCGGCGCTCCTCTCTTTAACCAAGGCGCTGTCCGACCTGGGTGTGGAGGACCAGGTTCAGGTCAATGCCATCAATCCGGGAGCAATCCGCACGGATCGCCTGAACGTTCGACTCCAGGCCATCGCTCGAGAACATCACCTCAGTATGGAAGATGCCGCCCGGAAGATGGTGAAGGACGCCGGGACGACGCGGCTCGGATGGCCGGAGGACGTCGCCAACCTTGTGGCGTTCCTGGTCAGTTCCGAAGGCCGTTTTGTGCATGGCGCCTTGATCGACATCGACGGCGGGGAAACCAAGACCCTGTAGATTGCCGGTCCTTGCCCCCCGATTCATGCTCGGCCTACTGCGTAGTCGGGCCAGGCCGGCGCGGTGGACGCAGCTCGCTCGATTGACACCTCGGGGGACAACCGGTATCCTCCCGTGATCCACCCAACGGCTCCGCCGCCCGTTGCGTCGGGCCGCTCCGGTGGAACCTCAACCCCCGGAGGAGCCGTAATGATTCCCAGCCAAGAAGCGCTACGTAAGCTATCCGACGATGCGGCCGCCCACGTCCTGAGTCTGGAGGGAACGCAGTCGGGCACGCGCACAGGCTGGTTGATGATCACCACGATTTTCATCGAAGCCTGGGATCTGTACTCGATCTCCTTCCTGCTGATCTTCATCAAGAATGAGTTCAAGCCCGACGCCGCGTTGCTCGGTCTGGCCTCGGCTTCGGTGCAACTTGGCGCGCTGATCGGCACGCTCATCGGCGGCTGGGCGGCCGACCGGCTGGGGCGGCGCAAGGTATTCCTGACCACCATGGCATCGTTCGTCGTGCTGGCGCTCATGCAGGCATTCGCCACGGACATGTGGCAATTGGTAATAATCCGCTTCCTGCTCGGCATTCCGCTGGGGAGCGACATCGCCACCGGCTACACCTACATCATGGAGTCGATGCCCAAGGGCAAGCGGGAGGTCATGGGCAATCGCTGGCAGGGTATGTTCGGCCTCGGGGAGGTTGCCTGCATCATCGTCGTCACGATCATGTACCTGAGCGGCATGGACCATGGCCTGTTGTGGCGGATCGGTCTTGCGCTGGGCGCGGTTCCCGCGTTGATCCTGCTGCTCCTGCGGCTCGACATCCCGGACACGGCCCTTTCACTGGTTCAAGCGGGCAGGTTCAGGCAGGCCAAGAAAGTCGCTGAGCAGATGTTCAACGATCCGCTCGACATGCTGCCCAACGAGGACTACCACATCCAGCGGCCACGCACTCGCGACTTCCTGGCCGACATCTGGAAGGATCCGATCCGGCGGCGAGCCAGCACCTACGCCTGGATCTCCAACGCAATGCAGGGAATCGAGTTCTCCGCGTTCGGGTTCTATCTTCCGGTTATCCTGCTGCTCAGCGGCGTTTCCGGCATCGCCGGCACCAACTTCTTCACCGCCGCGATCTACATCATCGCCACCATCAGCGGATTCATCGGCCCGGCCATCACCCCCAAACTGGGCCACCGCGGGATCTCTCAATGGGGTTTTGGCGGAACCTGTCTCTCGCTGCTTGCAGCGGCGCTGTTCCTGCACTTGGACTGGAAGCTGCTGGTTCCGGTGGCCGCAGCTTCCCTGATGTGGTTTCACTACTGGTCCGCTTCGAACGGGATGACTATCTGTTCGATGGTCGCACCTTCCCGGTATAAGGCGACCGCTTCCGGGTTCGGCTACGTGTTCGTGAAGCTGCCAAACTTCCTGACGATCTTTCTCTTCCCGGTTGCCTTTGAGCACCTGGGTATTCCCCTGGCCACCGCGCTGGTGTCGCTCTCCTCCTTCACCGGTTTCGTGGCGGCGCGGTTCATTTTGCCCGAGGTCTACGGGTATATCGAGCAGGAGAAGGAGCAAGTCGCTTCTGCGGCATAACGGGCTACCTGACCGGCCAAGCAACTTGGCAACGCCTCGTTTTTACAACGGTGCGAGCCCCTCAACGGGTCTTATCGGCGAAAAGGCCGTCGTCCCCATCCCGGATGCCGTGACCGTCGCTCGAAGGATTGCCGAGATCGTCTGTAGGGACCAGTTGCTGGGTAAACGCGGTGAAATAAGCGGCCCACTGCGGTTCATCAAAATCCACCAGCACGGCGCCGTCCTGCCAGACGTCGTTGTGATCGTTATGGTCATCGCGGCCGTTGTTGAGGAAGGCGTCCGAGGTCGACCCCTGGTTCATGTGGACGTCATGAACGCCCAAGCCGTCGACGTACTTGCGACCGAAAATGTACACATCCGCGTGCCCGCTTTGTGCTTTCTGCAAGAGGCGTTTCAACGTGGCGACCGGCTCCGGCGATTCGCTGCCGTCCATGACACCGCTGTTGCGCCATGGGCCGGTGGCGTTGAGAATGTCGGAGCGCAGAAAATCGAGGGCGGGCAGCACGGACGTGCCGGTCAGGTCGTTGAACCCGGCCGGGGCTTGCTTCAGCCCGGTGAGCGCAGGATGGCGGTAGTCAAAGGCAAGTTTATATTTCAGCAAATCATCGGCATCGTTGGTGCCCACGTTGATCGCCGTATCCCAGAGCTCGGTTCCGCCATCGGAGGGCACTGAGCAATGGGCATGGAGATGATACTGGATTTCGTGCTTTTTCCGGCTCGCTTTGAGAACGGGGACGGACGCCACCTTGCACTTGAGAAAACCATAGGTCAGAGCCATAGATGACTTTTCTGCGGTTTAGTTGAGTGGTAAAAACGTTGGCGCCACGATAGCAGGTAAATCGGCCGGAGCCTTGCTACTTTCGGGCCAGGCCTTGCGGCGTGGTCTGGACTCAGACATACGCCCGCTCAGTGTAGATCGGAGCGAACCTGGATAGGAGAATGACCCAAGGCGGTTGGAGCGGGCCACTCCACCTCACGGTTGAGGTCTTGCAAGCTACCCGCTCCTACCAGCGCCATGGCGAGACGCAACTCTTCAATCAGCAGCGATAGGCAGCGTGCCACGCCGTCCGCGCCGGCCACAGCCAGAGCGTACACGTAAGGTCGCCCGATCAGGACGGCGTTTGCACCGCGAGCCAAGCCTTTCAATACGTCGGTACCACGGCGGATGCCGCCGTCGGCGAAGACCGGAATGCGGCCGCCGACCTGTTCAACGATCTCGGGCAGCGCTTCGATCGTTGGAATGATCGTGTCGAGGTTACGGCCCCCATGATTCGAAACCATGATGCCGTCGACCCCGGTCTGAACCGCTAATTCCGCGTCGGCCGGATGCAGCACGCCTTTTAGCAAGAGCCTGCTTTTCACCACGGAACGCAACCATTCCACATCCCGCCACGTCACCGCGCTGTGCGGGCCGGGATCAGAGGCGTGCCGGAAACGCCTGGCGTGCGGGAGTTCCACGCCGGCCGGCACGCGGAATCCCGCCCGCAACTGGCGGGGCCGCAACCCGAGCACGGGTGTGTCGACGGTTACGCAGACCGCTTCGCAACCGGCCGCTTCGACCCGCGCGATCGAGTCACGCGTGAAACCTCGATCGCCTTGCACGTAGAGTTGAAACCAGCACCGGACGTTGGGAATGGCCGTGATCTCTTCGATCGGGACCGTCCCATTCGAGCTCAGGATAAAGGGTACACCATACCGGGCAGCCCCCCGGGCAGAGCCAAGTTCACCCTCCGGGTGCATGAGCTTTTGATAGGCCGCCGGAGCCAGCAGGAAAGGGACAGGGAGAGAGCGCCCGAAAAATTCCCCGCTTAAGTCCACCGGCACCACAGAACGGAGGACGCGCGGTCGCAAAAAGATTCTTTGATAGCTCTCCTCGTTGGCACGCAGGGAATGTTCGTCGCCGGCCCCACCCGCCACGTACTCGTAGACCGCGTGGGGCAGGCGCCGGCGGGCCTCAAGCTCGAATTCCTGCACCGCAAGGAACTGCGAGACATCGTTTCCTGGTTCGGGCATTGCCGTTTGCGCTGCCGGGTGATCGCGATGCGTCGTCACATTTCGCGCGCCCAATCGGGCCGTTGCCGGAGGTGGTACAACATCTCTCCAGCCTTCGGCACCAGCAAAATCCCTTCGTCTTCACGGTTCGCGAACGCCTGAGGATCGATGGTGGCCGGATCGCGATAACCAAGGTTGATTTCCGTGCAGATCTCTTCCGGAATACTCGTCGCAAGCGTCACCCGGATCCGGCAACGCTCAATGCCGTCCTCATAGGTGCCAATCCCCCGGACGTGCGTGGAATGGGCCAGGACGCCCCACGGGACATCTTTGTACCTGTCCCACTGCTTCAAAAAGTAATCCCGGCAATGGTAGCCGATCCTGCGAATGAGGGTGCCGTGGGTGAGCGAGATCTCGTGGATGTGAGGCGCGTAAATGATGAGTTCACCGCCGTCCGCCACCACCGGCTCAAGTTTATACATGCATTTGCCGCCGACCCAGAGTTCATCGTACATCGGCGGGGCGCACGAGAGCACCGTGTGGAACGGGCGCTCCTTGTAAGTGATGTGGAATTTGCGGGACAAGTCGCTGGCCTGCTCCCAGGCGCCTTCCGGCGAGCCCGCAAAAAGGCCAGCCATCTGCCCGTGATCCACCACCATGCAGAAACAGAGCTTGGGTATCGCCACCATCGAGCCCGCATGGTCAACCACTTTACGGACCGGGGTGTGTTTATTGCCGATGATCATCGGGTTGGTGACCACCGCCCCAAGCCAATGGAAGAAGTTGAGCACTTCGGGCCCGCTCACCCCCGGGAACAGGTATTTGTTGCCCCCGGAGAATCCCACGACCTCGTGCGGAAAAACCGGGCCGGCGATGATGATCTGATCGTAATCAAACAGGCGGCGATTGACGTTCACAGGCACGTCCATCGAAAAAAGTCCGTCGCTGAGCTTTTTGATCTCGCCTGCAGGAATGGTGCCGATGTGCTTCAAGGCTTCCGGATTGTCCCATTCATGGTTGAAAAGCCGTACGGCCCCGTATTTCGTACGGCGATCCTCGACGGAAATCTCCAGTCGGCGGCAAATCGCCTCCTCGCTCATCGGTTGGTGCGTGCCGAGCGCGACCATGACGTCGAGCGCCGCCGCCTCAGCACCGATCTGGTTGAAGATGCCTTTGAACAGCATCCCCAGCGGACAAGTCCGCGTCGCGTCCGGGACGATGAGGATCACTTTCTTCCCGCGATATTCCGAGCTTGGGCAGGCCTCGCTGATCACTTCGCGCACCTGCTCGTTGCTGAGGTAAGACCCTGGAGGGCTAAGCCGGGAGATGATGGGGGATGACATAAATTCCTTAACCTTTAATGGTGCACGTCGTTCGTTCGGCCCCTCCGCTCAACCCGGATGGATTCCGGGCGGAAACTTCCCGGCGGTGACCGGTGACCGGGTCCGATCGGTAACCTGCAGGTGAAGGCGGCGCGGCTCGATGACCTGAAGCGGCATCGGGAACAGCGAAACGATACGCCTGACTGCCGGGAAAGCAAGGTCTGACCACTTGACCGTGCCGCTGCCCGGTCTTATCAGATCAAAGGTACACCCCTGAGCTGGAGCGACGCCATGGATAAACCATTTCTCCCGGAGAATTTTCTGCTCTCAACGTCCACGAGCGAAAAGCTTTATTTCGAGATTGCTCAATCGCTTCCCATCTTCGATTACCATTGCCACATTCCTCCGGCCGACGTTGCCGGCAACCGGCGATTCGAGAACCTGACTCAGATCTGGCTCGTGGAGGGCCGTTACGGCGACCATTACAAATGGCGGGCCATGCGCGCCAACGGGGTACCCGAACGCTTCATCACCGGCGACGCGAGCGATTACGAAAAGTTTCTGGCTTTCGCCCGCACGGTTCCGTTTGCGGTCCGCAACCCGCTTTACCATTGGACCCACCTGGAGCTGCGGCGTTACTTCGGCATCACTGAACTTTTGAACGAAGCATCCGCTCCAAGAATCTGGGCGCAGGCCAACGAGCAACTCAAGGACCTGCCCATCCATCGGATCCTCGAAAAATTCCGGGTCTCAGTCATCTGCACGACGGATGACCCGATCGACGATCTCGCCGGCCATCAGGCGATTCGCGCCAGCGGCCTGCCGACCCGGGTTTACCCGGCGTTCCGCCCGGACAAGGCATTCGCAATCGAGCAGGGAGACGCTTTCCAGGCGTGGGTTGGACGCCTGGAAAAAGTGAGCGGTCACGCCGCCTCGGAACTGTCGGGCTTACTCGAGGCGCTGCGTGTCCGGCACGGCTTTTTTGGATCCCTCGGGGCGAAGTTGTCAGATCACGGCTTACCCTTCGTCTACTCGGAGCCATGCGATGAAGCTGAGGCGAGCGCAATCTACTCGCGGGCACGAGCGGGCACCGCACCCGGTGAGGCGGAGGCGATGAAGTTTCGCAGCTTCATGCTCCGCTTTTTTGCTGAATTGGATGCCGACGCGGGGTGGACCAAGCAGTTGCACCTTGGTGCGCTGCGTAATACCAATCGCCGGCGGTTAGCCGAGTTTGGTCCCGACACCGGGTACGATTCGATCGGCGACTGGCCGCAAGGCGAACCGCTGGCCCGGTACCTGGATCAGTTAGAAAGCGCCGGTAAACTGCCGAAAATGATCCTGTATAACCTCAATCCGGCGGACAACTACGTGCTCGCCACGATGGTCGGCAATTTTCAGGATGGCTCGATCCCGGGCAAGCTGCAGTTTGGGAGCGGTTGGTGGTTTCTGGACCAGAAGGAGGGGATGGAATGGCAAATGAATGCGCTCTCGAGCGTCGGCTTGCTCAGCCGGTTTGTCGGGATGTTAACCGATTCGCGAAGTTTCATGTCTTACCCTCGTCATGAGTACTTCCGGCGTCTGCTTTGTAATCTGATCGGGACGGACGTGGAGCGCGGAGAGATCCCGGATGACGAGGCCCTTCTCGCCGGCCTGATCCGCGGTATTTGCTTTGACAACGCCAAGGCGTACTTTGGACTCGAATGCGGCAAGGTGTGAGTGAGCGCAATTTGTATTTTTGACGATGGGTGTGAGTTAACCTATCCCGCACGGGCGGCCCGGAAGCCGTCTTCCGTCCCGAAGTGCCAAGGGAACTGATACCATTTCGATGACCATCGAGGTAAAATTTTGTCTTAGGCCCGACGGGCCGGGGGACGGTTTGATGGCCCGAAGGGCCAAAGGACTTAGCCCAGGGTTTACCCTGGGTAACCGTCAAATAACGATGAGCCCCCCTAAGGCGTCACGCCTTAGGAGGAATTGATCGGGGAGGGGTGCATTCCCCCCGGGGTTGCGTCCCCTCGGGACGCCTGAAGGCGGGCGCCGGGCCAGGCGGGCTTCAAAGATTGGGGAGCCGTTCGGGTTTTAGGCGCCGAGGGTCGCGCCGGGTTTGGCCGGCCGTTTGGGAGCCGGCACCCTCCGGGGCAGCGTTTCAGGCGTCCCGACGGGACGCGCTCCCTCTTAAATGCCCCGTTCAGGGACTGAAGTCCCTGGCTAAGATCAGCCGTCCCTTCGGGACGAAAGCGCCCCCCGTCCGCCGGCCCTTAACTAAATGGCAGTGGGGTAAACCCTGGGCTCAGTTCCTTTGGCCCTTCAGGCCGTAAGACGGTCTCCCGGCCCGTTGGGCCTAGACGGTTTATACGGTCTGATAGGTGTAACGCCGGCAGGGCGCCTGGGAAGGAGGACATAAATGTGCGTCCATGGCCGTCGAAATGGTATCAGATCGTCTGCGAAAGAAATCCGCCGTCCACCCGAAGGTCGATGCCGGTAACGAAGCCGCTGGCTCGTTCGCTGGCAAGGAAGACCGCGGCGCCAACGAGTTCGGAAGGGTTTCCGAAACGCGCCATCGGCGTGTGGCCCAGGATCACCTGGCCACGGGCGGTCGGTGTTCCATCCTCATTGAAGAGCAAGCGACGGTTTTGCTCTCCGGGGAAAAAGCCGGGCGTGATGGAATTGACGCGAACGTTTTCCGGAGCCCATTCTCGCGCCAGGAACAGCGTAAGGTTAAGCAACGCGGCTTTTGCGGCTGAATAGGCCACAACCCGCGAGAGGGGCAGGTGGGCCGACACGCTGGCGACGTTGATGATGCTGCCTTTGCGCTGCTTCTTCATCACGGGCCCGAACACCTGGCACGGGAGCAGCGCGCCGCCCACGAGGTTCATGTCGAAATTCTCACGCCAATCCGCGGGACTGATCTGCTCAAACGGGCGGTCCGGGGTCACGGTAACCCGGGGATCATTTCCGCCGGCGGCGTTGACAAGGATGGTCGGGACGCCCAGGCGGCTCGACACGGCCTCACACGCGCCTTGGAGCGAGGGCTGGTCGAGAGCGTCCGCCGCGAAAAATCCGGCGGTGCCCCCTTGTTTTTGGATTGAGTGAGCGCGCTCTTCGCCCCGTTGGGCGTTGCGGCCCAGGATGGCCACTTTGGCGCCTGCAGCAGCTAAACCTTCCGCCATGGCGCCACCAAGTACGCCGGTGGCGCCGATCACGGCCGCAACCTCTCCGGTCAGATCAAACAAGTTCACGATTGACAAGCTCTCCGAGCTTACTTAATGGTCAAGTGGTAAGGCCTATTTTCTCGAGCTCGGTCGGGCCGCAGTTTTCGGGGGTTGACTCCAGGCACCGCGAAACCGGCTCCGTTCCCCGATCTCCACCATTCTACCCAACCATTGTGAAAATCCAAAAGTACACGTTCGGCACGGGCGACCGGTTCGCGCATCAGGGCAAGGCTCAGCTTCAGGCGATTTTGAAGGCGCGTGCAGCCGGGATCGACGTTTACCCGGTTTGGAACAAATCCAATCGCGAGCATGTGATCATCAAGAGCAAGCCCGACGACGTTCGGGCGGAGGCCGACGCGGCGGTGGCCGCATTGGGTTGGAGTGGACCTTACTACGTTGATGCCGACCATATCGGTTTGAAAACAGTCGATCCATTCATTTCCGCCAGCAACTTTTTTACCCTCGACGTGGCCGATTTCACCGGCAAACCCGCTGACGCCGGTGCCATTGACGCTTTTGCGAAGGCGGTGGGCCGCTACGCCGGCTCGCTCTCGATTCCCGGCATTGACCGGCCCTTTGATCTGACGGAGGAAACCGTGAGAGGAGCCGCCGGCAAATTCCTGCTGGCGGTGCAGGAAGCAGGTCGCATTTACCGGCACATCGAAGGCAGGAAAGGGCGCGAGGACTTTGTTACGGAAGTCTCGGTCGACGAAACCGACACGCCGCAAAATCCCGTCGAATTGTTCCTGATCCTGGCCATGATCGCCGAGGAAGGGATTCCGGTTCAAACGATCGCCCCGAAGTTCACCGGGCGTTTCAACAAGGGGGTTGATTACGTCGGTGACCTCCGGCAATTCGAGAAAGAATTCGACGAGGACCTCAGCGTGATTGCCTTCGCCATCCGCGAATTCGGGCTTTCCGACACCCTCAAGCTCAGCGTTCATTCCGGCAGCGACAAATTTTCGATTTACCCCATCATCAACCGGCTGATCAAGAAGCACGACGCCGGTTTGCACGTTAAAACTGCGGGCACCACCTGGCTTGAGGAGGTGATCGGGCTGGCCGAGTCGGGCGGCGAGGGGTTAGAAATGGTTAAAGAGATTTACGCCCAGGCGCACGACCATTTTGCGGACCTGGCGGCACCGTACAGCACGGTAATCGACATCGATCCGGCCAGGCTGCCGAGCCCGAAGGCCGCTAACGGCTGGAGTTCAGCCCAATACGCCAACGCCCTCCGCCACGTGGAGTCACACCCCGAATACAATCCCCATTTCCGGCAACTTTTGCACGTCGGGTTCAAGGTCGCAGCCGGGATGGGCCAACGGTTCACCGGAGCGCTGGAGGCAAATGAGGGGATCGTTGCCCGGCACGTGACCGAAAATCTTCTTAACCGCCATTTGCTGCCGATTCTCGGATAAAACCGCTGCGGGATTAAAAACCGGTGTCTGAACGTAACGGCACGGCGGGAGGAATATGTCACAAGCTCTCAAGGTTAAACCCGGACGCCCGGCAACTACACGCGGCAGCTACCGGTGGGTGATTTGTGGACTGTTGTTCTTCGCCACCACCGTGAATTACATGGATCGGCAAATCCTATCCCTGCTCAAGCCGATCCTTGATAACCAACTCCACTGGAGCAACGAGCAGTTTGGCGCCGTAAACTCTGCGTTTCAGGGTGCCTACGCCGTAGGCGGACTGCTCTTCGGGTGGTTGGTGGACCGGCTCGGAACCAAGGTCGGCTACTCCCTTTCGATTGCGGGCTGGAGTCTCGCCGCCATGGGCCACGCGCTGGTGTCGAGCGTGACGGGATTCGGCATTGCACGGATGTGTTTGGGAATCAGTGAGGCGGGCAATTTCCCGTCGTCGATCAAGACGGTGGCACTCTGGTTCCCTAAAAAAGAAAGGACCTTCGCGACGAGCTTGTTCAACTCGGGCTCAAACGTCGGGCCGATCATCGCGCCGATCCTCATTCCCTGGATCGCGCTTACCTGGGGTTGGCACATGGCGTTCATCGTGGCTGGCCTGGCCGGGTTTCTCTGGCTCTGTTTCTGGATCCCGCTTTACGAAGAACCGGGACGGCAGAAGCGGCTGAGCGCGGAGGAACTGGCATACATTCAGAGCGACCACGATGAGTCGCACGCCGAGGGCATTGCGAAAATCCGTTGGCTGAGCCTGCTTAAATACCGGCAGGCCTGGTCCATCATCGTGGCAAGATTCCTGACCGATCCGGTCTGGTGGTTCTTTCTCATCTGGCTGCCCGACTATTTCAAGAAAACGCGTCAGCTCGACATCGCACACAGTTGGATTCACCTGGTGACGATCTACGCGATCATTACCGTTCTGAGCAACATAGGCGGGTGGCTGCCGGGCTATCTGATGCGGCGCGGCTGGAGCGTGACGCGGGCACGCAAGACCTCAATGTTTATTTTTGCGCTTTGCGTGGTGCCGATTCTGTTCGCCACCAGCGTCGGAAACTGGGCTGCCGTCTTCCTGATCGGGCTGGCGGGATCCGCCCACCAAGCGTGGTCGGCAAGCCTTTACTCGACGGCCTCGGACATGTTCCCGAAGCACGCCGTCGCCTCCCTGATCGGGCTGGGCAGCGCGGCCGGGTCTACCGCAGGAATGATCTTCCCCATCGTTACCGGCCTCCTGCTGGATAAGTTTACGGCCCAGGGAAACGTGACCGGAGGCTACACCATTCTATTTCTCATCTGCGCCTTTGCCTACCTGGTGGCCTTCGCCCTTAATCACCTGTGCGCACCGCGGTTTGAGGAATTGTCGGCTCCGGAGTTGGAAACGCGGTAAAGCAGCGTCCGCCGACTACGCCGGCCCAAAAAGCGTTCGCACCTTCTCTGCCACCGCTTCGCCCAGCTTGCGATGGGCCTGTTCGGTCAGGTGTATCCCGTCCATGCCGTCGGTGGTGATGACTTGTCCGGCATCAAACACCGGCAGGTTGGTTCCGGCTGCGGCGCGTTCCAGAGCCGCCCCGATCGCAAGGCTTTTTTGATGAGCACCGGCCCACTCTTCCGGGTTGTAAAAGGTTGTTCCGAGGGGTGGGGGAGCGATGGCCAGGACCTGGGGGGAGGGGTAAACGGTCCGTACGCCGCCCTCGCATTCCTTGACCAGTTGTGCCAGGCGCACCAGGGCCGACGCCACGCCGGACGGTTCACGCTGGAAACGTTTTTTAAGGTCGTTGGTTCCCAACATGATGATCACCAGGTCGAGCGGCAGATGGCTCGCGAGGACGGCCGGAAGAACCCTGGCGCCGCTCATGGTCGCGCCCCTCAGGGCGTTGGCCGGCAGATCGATGTCCGGGTCGTCCAGATCCGTGGTGCGCCCGCTCAAAGCTTCCTCGACGATTTCGAAGCGGTCGCCCAGCTTTGCCGAAAGCACCCCGGGCCAGCGCGTCGCTGCGTCATACCGGGTGGTCAGCTCCATGTCAGGGCGAGGGGTCCATCCCCACGAATTGGAATCGCCAAACACCAGAATCCGCCGTTTGTCCATCGTGCCAGATTCCTAAAGAGGAAATTGCATTGCAAGATTTACCGTCAACCCGGCGCGTCCTGCGGCCGTCCCTACCTTGTCCCTACCTTGGAGGGGGGGTTATTGAAGGGCTGAAGGTGCACCGGCCATAGGGGCCTTTCACGCCAAACCGCCGTTTGCGCCGAGGTTCTGACCTGAGATCCAGCCGGCGTCGTCGCCGGCCAGGAAACAAACCACTCGCGCGATGTCCTCAGGCTCTCCGATCCGGCCCAGGGCGGCGAGACTGGCCATGCGTTTGATGTCTTCCTCGCTCTTGCCCGTGGTGAACAGCTCCGTATTGACCGGGCCGGGCGAAACCACGTTCACCGTAATGCCGCGCACACCCACCTCCTTGGCAAAGACGCGGGTCAATTGCTCGACGGCGCCTTTCGTGGCCACATAGGCGCTGTAGGTAGGCAGCATCATTCGGGTGGTTGTGCTCGAAAAGTTGATGATACGGCCGCCATCGGCCAGGCGGGTGGCAGCTTCGCGCAAGGCGTAAAAGACTCCTCTGACGTTGATGCCGAGGAGGCGTTCGAATTCCTCATCGGTGATCTCGGCTAATCTCTTGTAAAGGATGACGCCGGCGTTATTAACCAGGATGTCGAGCCTGCCGAAGCGGTCGATCGCGGCGTCGAAAAGGCGTTTGACGTCGGCAGCTTTGCTGACGTCACCCTGCACGGCCAGTCCTTCGCTGCCGGAAGCGCGAACGGCGGCGACGACCTGCTCGGCGGCTGGGGCGTTACCTGCGTAGTTGACGACGACCTTGGCCCCGGCGTCAGCGAGTTGTTTGGCGATGGCGGCGCCGATGCCGCGGGAAGCACCGGTAACGAGAGCAACTTTGTTCTCCAGGGTTTTCACAGGGGCAGCTTCGCCCTGCCGCCTGCATCTCTTCAATGGGTCTTTTGGCGCCGTCTGAAGCATCGCGCGGAGAGGTCCGGTAACGGGGGTTCCGAATGGCTCATGGCCCGACGGGAACGTTCGGTCAGACCGCCTCAGCGATGGCTTTGCCTACCTCCTCCGTTGAGGCCTCGCCGCCGATGTCGCGGGTACGGGGACCCTGCTCGAGGACCTTTTCAATCGCACGAATCACCGCGGCCGCGGCGTCCGGTTCACCTAAGTGTTCCAGCATCATCGCTCCCGACCAGATCTGGCCGATCGGGTTGGCGATCTGCCGGCCCGCAATGTCAGGCGCTGAACCGTGTACCGGTTCGAACATCGAAGGATAATTGCGCTCCGGGTTCAGGTTGGCCGAGGGCGCGATCCCGATGGTCCCGGCGCACGCCGGACCGAGATCGGACAGGATGTCGCCAAACAGGTTGGACCCGACGACCACGTCGAACCAATCCGGGTGTTGGACGAAATGGGCGGCGAGAATGTCGATATGGTATTGGCTCGTCTTCACTTCCGGATAGCTGGCCGCGATCGCCCGGAAGCGTTCGTCCCAGAACGGCATGGTGATGGTGATGCCGTTGGATTTGGTAGCTGAAGTGACATGCCGGCGCGGCCGAGTCCGAGCGAGCCTGAAGGCGTACTGCAGGATGCGGTCCACACCTCGGCGGGTGAAGACCGATTCCTGCGAGACCACTTCAAAATCCGTTCCTTCGTAGAGGCGGCCGCCGATGGAGGAATACTCCCCCTCGTTGTTTTCACGCACGATGATGAAATCGATGTCGCCCTGCTTGCGGTCTCGCAACGGCGAACGGATGCCCGGCATCAAACGCACAGGTCGTACGTTGGCGTACTGTTCGAACCGGCGCCGGATCGGGATCAGCAATCCCCAAAGTGAGACGTGGTCCGGCACCCCGGGAAAACCGACCGCCCCTAAAAAGATTGCGTCAAGATGGCGGAGTTGCTCCAACCCGTCATCAGGCATCATCCTACCATTTTCCTGGTAATATTGGCAGCTCCAGGGAAAGAATTGCCAATCGAAGGTAAAGCCGCCCTTTTTGGCGGCGGCGTCTAACACATGGATGCCGGCCGGCACGACTTCCTGCCCAATGCCGTCACCGGGAATAGTGGCGATCCGGTAAGTTTTCATCGCTGAATAAGCATCACTATTTTTCGGCGTGCTCGCATCCCAAAGGTTCCTCGGGCGAGAAAAATTGTCCGGTCGAATCGTGCAAAACGGTGCGAACTGTTTCACGACGCCTTAACCGGAGCTACGACGCCATGGAACCTGACGAATCCCGCCTGTCCGCCCGGGAGCGGCTCGCCAAAGACGCCCAGAGAGAAGCGACCCTGCTCCGAAACATCCTGCACTTTTCGTTTTGGACGCTGGCCGCCCTCATCCCGACCACCGTCCTCCTGCTCGTGGACATGCCCCTGGTTGCGCGCATCATCATGGCCGCCCTTTGCATCGTGTGCTGGGCGTTCGCGCTGGGCGGCATGTTCCGGCTGACCGGCTTGCTGGACGCGGGAAGCCGTCCGGTTTCGCTTAACCCGTTCCATGCCGGAAAGCAGGGCACCAAGGACAACACGCGAACATAAAAACCGGGCGGCGCATTGGCGGCATTTTCTGCCGTGGCATTTCGCCGGTGATCGTTTAAAAAGGGACTCAACCAATGAGCACACGATTCAAGATCCCTGGACAAGAAGGGAAGGGCAAACGCCATGGCTAGCATCGTATGGTTTGAAATCCCGGCCGATGACGTCGAACGCGCCAAAGCCTTCTACGGCGCATTGTTCGGCTGGAAAATTGAGAAGCTTCCCGGCCAGATGGAGTACTGGCACATCGACACCGGCGGCAGCGAAGGCAGTCCCGACGGCGGCCTGATGAGGCGCCCGCACCCACAAATGATGGGCATCACGAATTACATCAGCGTCGAGTCGGTGGAGAAATCCGCAGCGAAGGTGGAGGAACTCGGGGGCAAAGTCTTCGTACCCAAGACGGCAGTGCCGCAGATGGGTTACTTTGTGATCTGCCAGGACCCGGAGCACAACACCTTCGCCCTCTGGGAACCGAGCGAGAACGCCCGATAAAAGGCATCCTTCGCGCACCCGTGAACCGGTGGTTTACGGTTCAGCCGCTGAGTTGGAGATCGACGCGTTCCCGGGATCAGGTTTACCTGCTGCAGGTTGTGACAACATTGATAGGTTTGCCGTCCAGGAAGGCGCGAACATTCTCCGCCGTCGTACGGTTGATTCGGTCCACCCCTTCAAAGCTGTTGAACCCGATGTGAGGTGTAAAAACGACGTTTGGTCTGGATATCAGCACCTTATTTCGCATCATCTGCTGAAGTTCCTGGATCCGGTTCGGGTGCTTAAGGCGGTGTTCCTCGGGTGAGAGTCCCGCGTGGAGTTCCTCGAGAATCAACTCGGTAACGTTCAGGTTCGGCGGGCGGTCTGTGGCGAGTTCACCTTCCAGAACGTCCAGACCCGCCCCGCCCACCTGACCGGCTTCAAGGGCGGCGATCAATGCCTCCGTGTCGATGAGACTTCCGCGTGCCGTATTGATGATCAGCACGCCCGGGATGCACCTCGACAACCTGTCCCGGTCGAGCAGGTGGAAGTTATCAGGTCGAAGCGGACAGTGAAGGGTGATGATGTGCGCCTGCGCGAGCAGATCCTCGAGCGTCGTGTATGCAAACCCGAGGAGGTCGGCCAGATGGGTATTCGGGACGGTGTCGCAGGCCAGCACCCGCATACCGAAGCCATTGGCTAACCGGATAACGTGCGAGCCGATCCGCCCGGTACCGATTACGCCGATCGTTTTGCCTTTCAGGTCAAAACCCCGAAGCGCCTCCGCCGACGAGCGGTTCTGCACCGCGAGGCTCGCGTCACGCAAGCGGCGGGATAAGGCGAGAATCAGCGCAAAAGTATGTTCCGCGACCGTATTTGCGCCGTAGGCAGGTACGTTTGCAACCGTTACGCCGCGTTGGCGGCACAATTCGACGTCGATGTGATCCCAGCCGGCCGAACGCGTGCATACGAGGCGCAGCAGCGGATGGCCGTCGAGAAACTCTGAATGCACCCGATCGTATATGAAAGGTGACAGAATTTCCGCCTCGGCCGACACCGCGGTCGTTGAGCTGACAAATTCGAGATCATGGTCACGCAACGCATCCTGAAAGAAGGTTTCATCGCCGCTGCCGGCACTCACAAAGGAAATTTTCATCACCGCGCCTTTGGCCTCAAACATGGGTGAAGATCCCGCGCGGCGCACGGCCAAAACGTTGCCGCCCTGAGCCATACTCACAGTGGGATCGCCGCGCCCGCCTGTGTTATAGGATAGGCCGACATGGGTGAATTCGGTCTGGTTGAGGACTTGGCGATCGTGACGCTGGTCGCCGGAGTGGCGGGATTTCTCTGCCAGCGAATCGGGCTGTCCAGCATCGTCGGGTTCCTGCTCGCCGGGTTAGTGGTCGGTCCGCACACACCACCTGTTGCGCTGATCTCTGATCAGGCTCGGATCGAGACCTTATCCCAGCTGGGTCTGGTTTTTCTGATGTTCTCGATCGGTCTCGAGTTGAGCCTCGGAAAATTGCGCAGGATGGGCCTGGGGCTGGTTCTCGCGGTGGCTCTCGGGGCGACGCTGGTTTTCAACGTGGTTCGCTTCGTCTGTCCCTTTATCGGGGTGGGCCCTGCGCAGGCGCTGTTCGTGGCGGGCATGCTGATGGCTTCCAGCTCTGCGATCATCGGTAAAATCCTGCCGGAAACCGGATTGATCCATCAACGGGCGGGTAATCTTGCGATGAGCATCACGGTTCTGGAGGACCTGGTGGCCGTAGTCATGCTGACCTTCATTTCCTCCATCGTCCAGATCCATCGCGGTCCGCAGGCGGATATCGGCCGGATCCTGGGGGTCCTGCTGGCTTTTGTTGCCGTGATCGTTGTGCTTGGATTACTGCTGCTTCCCCGGGTTCTCCGCCGCCTGGATCGAGCCGGAACCGATCTGCTGACCATTACCGTTGCAGGCCTGGTGCTTGGGATCGCGGTGATCGCGGTCAAGATCGGGTATTCGCTGGCCCTCGGCGCATTTCTGCTGGGCGCAATCATCGCCGAAACGCCGCAGCGCCCGGCCGTCGAGCGGGCGATGCAAGGGATGCGGGACGTTTTTATCGCCGTCTTTTTCGTCTCGATCGGGATGTTGCTGGACCCGGCGCTCCTGGTGAAGGATTGGGGCCTGATCTTGTCCTTGGGGCTGATGGCGATCGTGGTCCGCACGCTCGCAATCAGTGCGGCCCTGATGTTTACCGGAACCCCGGATTGGGATGCGATCCGGGCCGGTCTGATGGTGACGCCGATCGGTGAGTTCGCATTTATCATCGCGCAGGTGGGGGTCTCGGCGCGGTTGCTCTCGGCCGATTACTACCCCATCGCGGTCGGGATCGCATTGTTCACCGCCGTCGTTTCACCCATCTTGATCCAACGTTCCGCCCAAATCAGCAACGTCGTGGTCAATTGTGAGCCGAACTTTCTTCGGGAATTCCTGACGGTTTACCAGGAATTCCTGGCCTCGGCAGGTGAGCATCAGCACCGGAGCCGGGCGTTCGGGTTGGCGCGGCAAAAACTTCCCCCGCTCCTGGTCAGCGTTACCTTTGTGTCCGGCATTCTGGTGTTTGCACCGTTGCTCCTCCGCCAATGGGATGCGTCGTTTCCGGGCAACGCTGCCGCCTGGCGGGATCACCTGTTCTGGGCCCTGGTTGGCGTTGCCACGACCGGCCCGCTCCTTGGGGTTTGGCGGAGACTGGCCGAATTTCTCCTCGCGCTGACGGACCTGGTGTTTGCTGCTGAACACTGGACGCGGTCGCACTTCCTGGACGTTTGTCTGGAACTGCTGGGCGCGGTTTTAGTCTTTGCGTGGGTCTGGCTTCTCCGGCCGGCGGCCAAGGATACTGCGTACCTCTTCGGCGGGATCCTGGCAGCGGCCATTGTTTACATCGTCGTGTTCGGCAAACGGCTGATGACCGTGCATCATCAGATCGACTCGCAACTTGCCGAGGCTATTCTCTCAGCCGAGGAGCGGCGTCAGCAGAGTCACGAACATTGGCTGAAGGAGCACCAGGAATGGGAATTAACCCTCAGCGAAATCCGGGTACCGGATTCAGAGGCCTGGTTTGACAAGACGTTGGGAGACCTGGTCCTGCGCAGCCGATTCGGCTGCTCGGTAATCGGGGTTGAGAGACACGGTTACCCGGTGCCCGGGCCGGGTCCCGACACGGCCATCTTCCCGAATGACGTGCTTTTGGTGCTCGGAACCAAGGCACAGATCCAGCATGTGCGCGCATTCTTCGACAGCGGCCCGACCAATACCGAGAAATCCAACATCCTCGACGAGATTCGGCTTGAATCGGTCGAGGTTCTCGAGCAGAGCCGGCTCGCCGGAAACGCCTTGGCGGAACTCGAGATTCCACGGCACACCGGCGTGCAGATCGTGGGGGTATCCCGGGGAGAACACCGGATTCTTTTTCCCGGGCCTTTTCAGGTGCTACTACCCGGCGACTGGCTTCTGGTGGTAGGGACGAGAGACCAGATCCACCGGTTCCGTGAATGGATCAGAGGACCCGCGTCCGGCGCCGAAGGGCACGAATTAAAAGTCGGCGTCTGACGGCGGCAAGAGCCACCTGTGATGACGCGCTGCAGGTCCGGCGCTGTCGGTTCTGTCTTCTATCTCCATCCCAGAACGTTGAAAAAGAAGGCCAGCAGCCCCGCAAACAACGTGGCCCCCAGAAACAGGCAGACCGGCAAGGTCAACACCCAGGCCAGGACGATGTTGCGCAGCGTCTTCTTTTGCAGGCCGGAATGGTTTGCAGCCATCGTACCGGCGATGCCGGAGGACAACACGTGCGTGGTGCTGACCGGTAACCCCAGATGATCAGCCATCAAAATGGTCACGGCGGTGGTCAGCTCTGCCGAGGCGCCCTGGGCGTAGGCAAGGTGAGTCTTGCCGATCCTCTCTGCAACGGTCACCACGATCCGTTTCCAGCCGATCATCGTCCCCAGCCCGAGGGCTAGCGCCACCACGGCTTTGATGTAGACCGGGATGTATTCGACCGCCTTTTTCAACTCGGCTTGGAGGCCCTTGTAGTCAGGCCCGGCGATTCGCTTTTCTTTCTCCAGCTTCTTCAAACCTTCGTTGATGAGGTAGGCGCTGCGGCGTTGCTCCTGACGATCCGGCGCAGACACCTGTTCCACGGAGGATTTGCCGTCCAGTTTCGCCTTGAAATCCTGCATTTCAGCGACCAGCGCCGGGAAGACGTTTTCGTCAAACGTGCCCCGGGGTCCATCGTAGTGCGTTAAGGCCTGCCGGGCCTGATCCTGCGCGAGGGGCGGTTTGCCGTCCAGCTTGCCTTGCAGGGACTGGATGCCACGGTCCAGTTCGGCCGTGAGCGCCTTGATGTCATCGCTTTTCAGCGACGGGTTCAAGGCGAGCGCCGAGGGCAAGGCGACGATGAGCACCAGCATAAAAAGGCCCATCCCTTTTTGCCCGTCATTGGATCCGTGGGCAAAACTCACCCCCGTACAAGTCAGGATCAAGACCCCGCGCACCCACCACGGCGGCGAGCGCTGGGCGTCGGCCGGTTCGAAAATTTTCGGGCTCTTGACGAAGATGCGCAACCCGAACAGCAGGACGGCCGCCATGACGAAGCCCAGCACGGGAGAGAGCATTAACGACATAAAGACCTGCCGCACCTGTTCCCAAGGGACTCCCTGGCCCTGGCCCGGATGCTGCCAGATGTCCACGACGCTCACGCCCAGGATGGAGCCGATCAGCGAATGCGAACTCGAGCAGGGCAGGCCCATGTACCACGTACTGAAATTCCAGATGACGGCCGCAGAGAGCAGCGCAAAGAGCGCGGCTGCCCCGGTCCCTGAGGCGACGTTCAGCACCAAGCCCGTCGGAAGAAGCGCCACGATGCTGTAGGCAACCGCCCCGGTGGAAAGAAGTACCCCGAGGAAATTGCAAAACCCCGACCAGACAACCGCCGCGGTGGGCGGAAGACTATGCGTGTAGATCACCGTGGCCACGGCGTTGGCCGTGTCGTGAAAGCCGTTGATAAACTCAAAAAACAGCGCCAGCGCAACCGCGAGCACCGCGAAAATTATGATCCCGCCGTTCAGGTAATCGCCTGCGATATTCATGTCCTTGCCGAAAGAGACTTCGCGATTGCGTCGTCAGCAGCATCGTTACTTTTTCGTCACATACCGTTCCGCGCCCCGGTTACACGTCATGTACACCGTCCGGGGCAGGGCGATGCTCAATTGGCTTTGAGCGGGAACTTTGCCCTGTAGAATTACGGCCGATATGCCGCGAGTGTTCACGCACACCTTTTCAGTCCCCGAAGACGCCATTGATGAACTGGGGCACGTCAGCAACCTGAAATACCTCGCGTGGATGCAGGACATCGCCATTCGGCATTCGTCCGCCCAAGGCTGGCCCGTCGAACGTTACCTTGAGAAGGGCGCCGTTTGGGTGGTACGTTCTCATTTTATCACTTATCTGCGCCCTGCCTTTGCCGGCGAGACGATCACGTTGCAAACCTGGGTAGCGGAATTCAAGCAGCGAAGCTCATCACGCCGGTACCGGGTTCGGCGTGATCACGACGGTCGAGTATTGGTCGAGGCTGAAACCGTCTGGGTCTATGTGGAGCGCCAAAACGGCCGCCCGTGCAGGATCCCCGACGAGCTGCGTGCCGCCTTCGAGGCCGTCCCGACGGGATCTGACGCCTCACTGCGCAGTCCAGCCACCGTCGATGATAATGTCCGTCCCGGTTAGAAAGCCCGCTGCTTCGGAACACAGGTACAAGGCAAGCTGACCAACTTCCTCCACACGGCCCCAACGGCCGGCCGGGATTTTCGAGAGGAATTGCTGGTTGAGCTCCGCGTTCTGGATCAACGCAGCGTTTAACTCCGTGGCAAACGGGCCCGGGCTGATGCCGTTTACGGTGATGCCTTCCGAAGCGAGTTCCAGCGCCAGCGCACGCGTCAATCCGAGCAACGCAGTCTTGCTGGCGGAGTAGGCCGAGCGTCCCGGAAGTGAAACGTGGCTCATGGTCGACGTCAGATTGATGATTCGGCCGTAACCCCGGCCGATCATGTGGGGCACAAATGACCGGCACATGAGAAAAACGCTCGTAAGATTGGTGTCGACAACGCGACGCCACTCTTCGAGGGTGAACTCGACCAGGGACTTCCGGAGATTGATCCCAGCATTGTTGATCAGGATATCAACCCCTTTGAAAGTTCCTGTCACGTCGCGTTCAAGCCGGCGGACCTGTTCCTCGTCGGCGACATCCGCCTGGAAAACCTGTGCTTTGCCGCCTCCGCTCTCCACCACTTGTTTCACTCCATTCAACTGCTCAAGGTCTCGTGAGACCAGCGCAATGTTCGCACCCGCCGCACTCAGGGCCAAGGCGATGGCCTTGCCCAGGCCTTTACTGGCCCCGGTTACAACCGCTACTTTACCGTTCAAATCGTTTTCGTTCATTTCGGTTTCCGAAAGCTGCCGCCGGCAACCTGCCCTGAGTCCATCGTTGTAAAAGGGATCTTTTCAACCTTCTGCCCGCCGGTATATACAAACATGCGAAGATATGATTGTACACCTGCGCGGGCGGCGTAATGTCGCTGACCGCTTGTTCCCCCTGTAAATGGCTGCTTCAACCTCCCTGTCCCAAGCGCCGCCTCGAACCCAGGCGCGCCGGAAGGCCCGGCGCTCCCTGGCGATCCTGGCCATCTTTGTTCTGCTTGTGATTTTTTTGATGCTCAAGCCGCCGTTTGTCATCCGGCCCCTCCCCGGTCGCGCGGTGCCCGGAGCATCCGGGTCGCAACCCGCGCAGACTGCCGCGGCCAGGTTCGTCGACCCGATCTGGACGACCAAGGTGCTGCCGGCCATTCAGGAAAAGGCGCAGGACGTTGCCAAGGTCCTCCCGGAAATCCGAGCCGACCCCAATGGTGCCGGGCAGAAGTACGGGCGGCGCGAAGCCACCAACCCATACAACTACATGGTCAAAGGGACCGGCAACGTCGTCGAACTGCACACCGAGTCGCAGGCCGGTACCGCCATCGTCGAAGTTCCCGGGTTGGGGGAGAAGGTTGCATTGCAAATCGGCCCGGTGGTTCGTGGAACGGCCTTGCGCGACGCGACCGGGATCGTCTCCTTCAATCAATTTACCAATCAACTGGATTACGCCGACGTGGCCAAAGAGATGAATCATCGGGCACTCCAGACGGCCCTCGGCAACGTGGATCCTGCCTCGCTGGCCGGTAAAACGGTGACGTTTTTCGGCGCCTTCACTTTCGATTCCCATTCGAAGTCGCCGGTTCTGGTCACGCCGGTTAAGATTGATCTCCAGGCCGCTCACTGACGAACCATGCCGCCCACGGAAGCCGACCAGCCAAGCCCGTCCAATGGGCACAAAGTCATTCTGGCAGCAGAGAAGGTCACCAAGCGATTCCCTGGAACGGTCGCTCTGGACCAGGTCGACTTCAGCGTCTACGCCGGTGCGGTTAACGTCCTGATCGGCGAGAACGGGGCCGGCAAATCGACCCTGATGAAAATTCTGGCGGGCGTCGAGCGGCCCACAGCCGGGCGGCTGCTTCTCGATGGGGTCCCGGTGGAATTCCGGTCGACCCGCGAAGCCGCGCACGCGGGTATCGGCATCATTTTCCAGGAACTGAACCTCTACCCAAACCTCAACATCTCCGAAAACATCTTTGTCGCGCGCGAACTCACCCGCGGCGGGATCGTCCAGCATCGTGCCCAGGAGCAGATTACGCGCGAACTGCTGCAGCGCCTTGAACAGCCTTTGGAACCGACCATCCTGGTGAGGGATCTGCGCATGGGCCAGCAGCAAATCGTTGAGATCGCCAAAGCGCTGTCGCAAAACGTGCGCATCCTCATCATGGACGAGCCTACCTCGGCCCTGACGGCCGCCGAAACCGAGGCGCTCTTTCGGATCATCGCCGACCTTAAAGCGCACGGGGTGGCCATCATCTACATTTCTCACAAGCTGGAGGAACTGCTCACCATCGGCGATTACGTCACGGTGCTGCGCGACGGCAAACTCGCCGCCACGGCCCCGGCCCGCACGGTCAACGTTGCCTGGATCATCGAGAAGATGGTCGGCCGCAACGTGAATGCGCCACGGCACCGCACCCGGACGGCGACCGCGGACGACGAGCGGCCGGTGCTGGAAGTCAAGGATTTATGCCTGCCGCGCATTGGTGGCGGGTTCACCCTGGAAAACGTTTCGTTTAGCCTCCGGCGCGGCGAGATCCTGGCCCTCTTCGGCCTGATGGGTGCGGGCCGAACCGAACTGTTCGAGTGCCTGATGGGGCTGCACCCGGAAGCCGGCGGCGAAATCCGGCTTGGTGACCGCCGGCTTCGGCAGGAGACCATCCGGGAACGGATTGACCTTGGGCTGATGCTGGTGCCGGAGGATCGGCAGCGCCTGGGGCTGGTACAGAAACTGTCGGTTGCCCATAACATCACCATCGCCAGCCTCCGGCGGTTTGTGACCTCGTTCTGGCTTTCTGAACGGCGGGAACTGGAGGAAATCAAGGCCATGATGCGCACCCTCGCCATCAAGGCGCGCACCCCCCAGCACCCGATCACCTCGCTCAGCGGCGGCAATCAGCAAAAGGTCGTCGTAGCGAAGAGTTTGCTGACTCACCCGCAAGTCTTGCTCCTGGATGAACCGACCCGCGGCATCGACGTCGGCGCTAAAGCGGAAATCTTCGAGATCATGAACCGGTTGGCGGAACAAGGTTTCGCGGTGCTTTTCGTTTCTTCCGAGCTACCCGAAATGTTCACCGTCCCGGATCGCATCCTGGTTCTGTCCAAAGGGAAGATCACGGGTGAATTCGTTCACGATAAGGTAACCGAAGAGGCTCTGGTCCTCGCTGCCGGCGCACAGCAACAAACTGAGCACCCCATCCCCGCGCATCAACCGAAGTAAGCCGACAAGCCCCCCATGCACACGTCCGCCGCCGCTCCCGCACCTGCCGCTGCCCCTGCCAAGCCGTCCGGTCTATTCCTGGGCGTCCTGCTTTTCCAGTTAAGAGCCTTGATCGCCTTGTTTGTATTGATCGGGATTTTTTCGGTGCTCTCGCCTGCGTTTTTCACCCGGCAGAACCTGATCATCCTGGTCGGCCAGACGGCGATCAACGCGATCATGGCCGTGGGCATGACCTTCGTGATCCTGACCGGCGGCATTGACCTGTCGGTCGGTTCCACGGTGGGCTTGGCGGCCATGGCCTCGGGATTGCTGATCAACCGCGGCCTGCCGATTCCGCCGTTAGGGGTTGCCGTCTATTTCAACATTCCGGCGATCATTGCGCTTTGCCTCGCGCTGGGGTTGTTGGTCGGCGCCTTTAACGGCCTGCTCATCACCCGCTTCAACGTGGCGCCGTTCATCGCGACGCTCGGCACACTTTACGTCGCCCGAGGCACGGCGCAACTAAGCAACAACGGCGCGACCTTCCCCAACCTGATCGGCAACCCTGAACTCGGCAATACCGGCTTTCCCATCCTCGGCGCCGGTAGCGTCCTGGGCATCCCGATCGTTATCTGGATCATGGTTCTGTTCGCAGCCGTGGCCGGCTTCATAGCGGCTAAAACGCCGTTCGGCCGCCAGGTCTACGCCGTCGGCGGCAACGAACGGGCCGCGGAACTTTCGGGCATTTACGTGAACCGGATAAAAATGGCGGTTTATATGATCTGCGGCCTGTGCGCGGCGATGACCGGCCTGATCACGGCCTCGCAACTGGTCGCCGCACACCCGGCCGTGGGCGAAAGCTACGAACTGAATGCCATCGCTGCCGTCGTCCTTGGGGGCACCTCTCTGGCCGGGGGCCGCGGCACCATCTGGGGCACGATCGTGGGTGCTTTAGTCATCGGCGTGCTCACCAATGGCCTCGTCCTGCTGGGCGTCCAGGAATTCTGGAAAAAAGTGATTACCGGGCTGGTGATCATCCTCGCCGTAGTGCTCGATCAGCTCCAGGAACGGCTTCAGCAACGCCTCGCCCTGAAACGCGCGTAACCCCCCCAAATGACTCCTTCTCCTTTTCCTTTTCCCCACCTGCAACCTAACAACCACCCCCGGAATCAACCAACTATGCCCAAATCCACCCCCCTGAAACAGAAGTCCCTGGTCGTCACCTTCCTAACAACGCTCGCGCTCCTGTTCATGGCCGGAGCCATGATCCAATCAGCGCCGGCGCAGCAAAAGAAACTCGTTGCCATCATTGTTCCCTCGCCGGAAAACCCGTTCTTCAAAGCCTTGGCGGACGCCGCCGACGCAAAGGCCAAATCCCTCGGTTACGACACGCTCATCCTGGTCCATAACGACGACCCGGTAAAGCAGGACCAACTGTTTGACACGGCCATCGCGCGCAAAGCGGCCGCCATCATCCTGGACAATGCCGGGGCTGATGCGACCATTGCCGCGGTGACCAAAGCAAAAAACGCGGGTATCCCTTCGTTTCTGGTTGACCGGGAAATCAACGCGACGGGGGTTGCCGTCGCCCAGTTAGTGTCCAACAACTACCAGGGGGCAACCCTCGGCGGGGAAGAATTTGCCAAGCTCATGGGTGAAGACGGCGATTATGTCGAATTAATCGGGAAAGAGACGGATACCAACGCCGGTATCCGGTCCAAGGGATATAACGATACCCTGAGCCAGTATCCCAAGCTGAAGAAAGTCGCCGCGCAGAGCGCTAATTGGAACCAGGCAGAGGCTTTCCAGAAAACGCAGACGATCATTCAGCAGTACCCGAACATCAAAGGCCTCATTTCGGGCAATGACACGATGGCGCTCGGAGCCTATGCGGCCCTGAAAGCGGCCGGCAAAGGACAGGTTATCGTCGTCGGCTTTGACGGCAGCCCCGACGTCGCACAATCGATCAAGGCGCATGAAATCCGTGCGACGGTCCTTCAGCCCGTGGTTCGCCTTTCCGAGATGGCGGTCGAACAGGCCGACAACTATATCAAAACCGGAAAAGCGGACCAACCCGAGAAACAGACCATCGACTGCGTTCTCGTTAACGGCGATAACGTCAATAACTATTCGGCGTTCAGCTTGAAGGAATAGTCAGTCGGCAAGACGGATGTGCCGAAGCCGCTTGCGGGCGGCTTCGGCGTCATGACGAAGAGAGTGTTAGGTGCGTTTAAGCCTAACCAGCCGATCTTAGCCCCACAGGGGCGGCAGAAGGCGTTGCCGGCGGGTTCTGCCGCCCCTTCAGCAAATCCAACCCGGCGGGGCGGGCGTTCGTTAGGGAGGGCGTACCGGCGTGACGCCTTAGGAGGGCTCGATCGTGATTGTACGGTTACCCAGGGTAAACCCTGGGCTATGTTCTCCCGGCCCGTTGGGCCTAAGACCGATTCAACCCGTTACGGAGCATCCTCCGGCGCCGGCACCCCCTGAGCCGGCGTTCTACCGGGATAACTGTCTGAATGGTATAAATGGCCGTGGGGTGTAGGCGCGTTTAGACCCAACCTGCCGGAGGCCAAGGGGCGCAAAGTTGATTGCTGCAGCGTACTTCCAAAATACCTGTCAGTCGCTTTTTATCTGGTAGGCATTCCCTTGTTGCCACGCGTTGGCTCCAGGCAGGACCGCGTCGGCCACGATGTCTTCCCGAGTCTTCCGGCGCTGTTCGACGGAGTAACCGACTTCCTTCTCAACTTGTTTGACGAGGGGCTCCCTGGCCTGCCCATCCTGAACGAAGCCCATCATCAGCTGGGGCACTCCCAAGGGTAGGTCCGCATAACGGTCATACTGCCAGGTGTGCCACGTCTTGCCGTAGGTATTAACCAGCTTCTTCATAAGCTCACGTTCAACCGGCTCTGGAATGCCCGGGGCGGACAATTCACCCGATTTGACCTCGTACTGGTGACTATGCCAATAGCGCTTTTCTTCTTCGGGCAACGAGCCGAACAGCCGCGCGCTGATGATGTACTCGATCCCGATGAGGCGGGCGTCGGGCTGGTTGGAATCGTAAATGACGCATTGCAGGAACTCTTCGCTGCGGTGCGAACAGAAGTGATGGGCGATCACTTGCCGGCCCGGGTCACCGTTATAAAAGTGCAAGCCGCAGACGTAACCATCGATCTGGTCGACCGGGTGCTTGCCCTGCAGGAGGTGCGAGCCCATTCCCAGCACTTTGGTTTCGGCCGAGGGCGGCTCCTGTGGCGGCGGCGTTTGGCCAAACAGCCTGCGCAAGGGCAGCACGGAAACGCCGCCCAGAATCAAGGCCAGGCGCGAGATGACCTTCCGGCGCTGCATGCAGCCGCAAGCATGATTTGCATTTGCATTTGCAGAAGAGAATGGATCCGTCATGTCCCGTATTCGCACGTGCTGAGCCGCCAGGGCTAAAACCGTTCGGTCCCGGCCGTGTCCTCACCCGGCGGTGAATTCAATCGTTGCGCTGTCAAACCGCTTTTCAAACCCGAGCGTGATCCCTTCGCGCATCAACTCTGCACCCGTAAACGCCTGGCCATTTGCCGGCAGGCGGGAGGTAACGCCGGGTTTCAGGTTCACTTCCTTCACCACGTAGGAAAAATCCGGCTTGAGCCCGGTGACCCTGAAGGGTTTGCCGGCGCTCGCGACATCGTCTTCCAACTGCCAGGCAAACGCCACGGCTTTGGCCTTGTCCTGCGTAACGTAATCCAGGGACGCGCGGCTGCCTTCATACGGTGATTCCAGCCGGTAAAGATCCCCGAACTGCACGACGTCCCGCAGTTCGGATTTATACAAAGCCACCGCCTGCCGGGTGATAACCGACTCTTCTGCCGTGAGCGTCCCGGTATCCACGTCCATCCCGAGGCGGCCACTCATCGCCACATCGAAGGCAAACTTGAACGGCCGGCTGTTCATGCGCGTAACGTGGGCGCTGATCGCCGCGGCGGGATAAAAATGCGAGTACCCCCACTGTATCTTCACCCGACAGAGCGCATCGGTGTTGTCACTGGGCCAGAACTGCTGAAAGAATCTCAGCGACCCGTAATCGACCCGCCCACCACCCCCGGAGCAAGCCATCATGGTTACGCCCGGATGTTTCTCGACCACACGCCGCATGATTTGATAGAGGGCCCGCACGTACGCAATCCTAACATGCGATTGTTGGTAAGGCGGCAGGTAAGCCGATCCGGGATTGTCAATCGACCGGTTACAATCCCACTTCAGGTAGGAGATCCCCGGGGTGCTGAGCACGCCGTCGATCGCGTTGAACGCGTATTGCTGTACTTCAGGGCGCGTCAGGTCCAGCACCATTTGATTACGGAACAGGCTCGCAGGCCGGTGCGGCTGCGTGATCACCCATTCGGGATGCCGCGTGTAAAGCTGACTCGCCGGGTTGACCATCTCCGGCTCCATCCAGATCCCGAATTGCAGCCCTCGACTGAGCGCGCTTTGCACCAGAGGCCCTAACCCGCGCGGAAACCGGGCGGGGTTCGGCTGCCAGTCTCCAAGACCGGCCTTATCGTTAATCCGGGCGTATTTTCCGTTTCCGAACCATCCATCATCCAGCAGAAAGATTTCCATGCCGGCAGCTTTGGCGCCCTGAAAAAGCGATTCGATCCGTGTCTGGTCGAAGTTAAACTCGGTGGCCTCCCAATTGTTGAGCAACGTCAGTTGCGGTTTATTACCATCCCGCACACCGTGGAGACGAGCCCAGCGGTGAAAACGCCGGCTCGCTTCGCCTTTGCCTTGCGTGCTGAAGGTAAACAGAAATTTTGGCGTCTCGAAGATCTCGCCCGGCGTCAGGTGCCACTCGGAGGCGTACGAATTGATTCCCGACAGGATCCGAAGACGATTGGTGCGATCAACCTCGAACGTGTTGGCGAAACTGCCGGACCAGGCAAGCGTGCCGAGAAGGACCCGGCCCTCGGCTTCGGTGGCCCTGCGGCCCAGAGACAGGGCGAAGTCCGGCGCGGCCGACTGGCCGTTGCGTATGCCAAGCTTGGATTCCACGCTCTTGATGCCGGGCTGCAACCGGGCCTCGGTCAACTGCATTTCATCCTGATAGGCGGCAGGAAAAAAGGTCAGCCAGTAAGCGTCGGCGTGAAAGGTCAACCCTGCAGAGGCAAAATCGCGGAGGGTAACGGGCGCGTTCTCCTGGTGACGGATCTGCGTCCACTGTTCAAAGAGGTCCTCCCCCTGGTTGCTTCTGACGAAGACATTGACGTAGAAAGGATGGTGAACGTCTTTTAACTCGATTCTGGTTTCAGTGACGGCAGCGCCCACCTGCCTGATCGTGTGCCTGACGTAAATCAGGTCGCAAGCCGGATCCCCGTCGGCGTGCGTCGCGCGAACGGCCACCTTACCCGGTTCATCCTGGCCGGCGTACCAACTTGCATTGCCCGAAGCCGCGTTGGTCGGGTAGACGACGTCACCGGGGATGCTGCCTCCATCCTTCGGAGCGCTTGCCGCCGGGCCGAGATAAAGCAAGTTGAGATGCTTGTCTCCCGTGACCTGGAACACCAGCGTTGTCGAATCGGTTTGGATGGGGATCAGCAGTTGAGCAGGGGACGCGTTCATTCCGGAGGCGGCAAGCGTGAGCGCGCTCGCAGCGATCAAAAACCATGCAGGCCGGCGGGACTTCATCGCTCGTCTCCAACTTGTGTTTCGGGGGCGGATCAGCCTTCCGGCGGCAGATCCAGCAACGCTTTAACACCCGCCTCATGCGTCCGGTCCTGCGCTCGGGCCCAGGCGCGCAAGCGGGCCACCGCTGTCTGGATGCCCCGGTCGTGGTAGGCAAAAACCATCGGCGACGTCACAAGCGTCCGGTTCGGCAAAAACGTCCTCGGGATCGAACGGGGGTTGGTATTTCCCAAAATTCGAAGCCGGCTGATCACCGGGGCCGGTCTGTAGGGAAAGATGCTGTCCGGTTCCTCATACTCGAAAGAAGTAACAAAGTTCCCAGTGGTGAGGAGGGCGCCCGCCAAGGCCGCGCCTTCACCCGGGTGCCCTCCGGTGCCTAACGAAACCACAAAAACCGGCTCCGTGATTCGTGGTGCGGCGCCTCCGCCCGCTGATTCCAGGAATTCCAGTAATGGCGTCAGCTTCGTATCCCATGCGATCAGGCGATCACCCCGGTCCCGGCCGTAATGCCTCAACGAATATGCTGCCGCATTCATCACCAACCCTGCAGACGCCACCTCGTAGAGGGTTACGGCGGCGGGTTCCTGATGGTGCACCTGCGCCCATTCCTCGAAGACGTCATCCGGAGCGTAGCTTCTGATGAATAATTCAACAAAGAAAGGGTAATAGCTGTCCCTGAGTTTGATCGTGGTCAGGGTCACGCCCGAACCCAGGTCCTGCGTCCCGTGCTGCACGTATACCAGGTCAGTGGAGGTGTTCCCATCGAAGTGCGTCGCCCGAAGGGCCGGCTGCGAATGGAACAGGCTCCCCGCGCCCGGGTATACCACGTTATCGTTGTCGTTCGCGGGATCGTACGTCGCAGGGGCGGCGGATGCGGGCCCTACGTAGTACTGCGTCAGGTGATTGTTTGCGCCAGTGGAAAAGACCAGTGCGGTCGATCGGGTCTTCACCGGGATCAGCAGACCGGCAGAGACGATACCCAGCGACGAAAGAAGGGCCATGGACGCGGCGAATGGCAATAAAGAACGTGTTTTCATGGGCGGATCTCCGGCGAGGGGCGAGTGTTCAGCGGTACCGTTCATTCCGATTGATACCATAAACGATTGGGATCCGGCCGCTCACTTCCACGAGGGCATACCTGACAACGCCGATGTTGGGAAGGTGAAAATGGCCCCGTGATCGCCCGGATCCGCCCTGGCGGGGTCGCTGTCGGCATCCTGTTAGATCCTAACATAGCCCGGATCGCCCAGCCTGCCGCCGCCAGGATTCCCGGAGTAAAACCCGCGATTTTCAATGCCGGTTAGCTGCCGGGAAGTTATCTCGCTTTCGGTCACATTCGCCGGCGCGCTCAGCCGCGGGTGCGAGCGCTTTAGGTTTGCATCACCGCGGCAACGGATGTGTACTACCCGCGACTAATCCCATGAGATTCAGCCTCTTGCCTCTCGTGTGCATCCTGGCGGCTTCGGTCGCATGGGGCGAAAACAATTTTTTCAACCCTGGCATCCGGTCGGCGCACCAGGGTGAAATCATATACCTGCTCATGCCTGACCGGTTCAACCATGCAGATCCGACCCGGAACCAGGCACAGCCGGATTCAGGGGAGCCGGCTCAAAGCGGATTCGACCCGGCAAATCCGCGTTGTTACCATGGGGGTGATCTTCGCGGGATCGATGCAAAACTCAATTACCTCAATCATCTGGGAGTGTCTTCGATCTGGATGACCCCCATCTTCCGGAATCGAGCGGTGCAGGAGGCTGAGGGCCGCGTTCCGCTCAAGACAGGCTACCATGGCTATTGGATACTGGATTTTACGGATGTTGATCCTCACTTTGGATCAAAGCAGCTCCTTCGACAGCTTATCTCAGATTCAGCGGCGCACGGGATAGGTATCATCCTCGACATCGTCGTTAACCATACCGCAGACGTGATCCAGCCGAAAAACGGAGTTCACGCCTACCAATATAAATTTTCGAAACCGTACCTGGATGCGAATGGACAGCCGTTCGACGATCGCAGTTACATCAACAAACCCGATTTTCCGAAGCTCGATCCTTCCATCAGTTTCCCGGTCCCTCCGGCTTTCAACGATGAGGCTGACCGTACGATCAAGAAGCCCGATTGGTTGAATGATCCGACCGTCTACCATAATCGAGGTGACGCATCAGGTAGCGGGGAGAGCGACCAATACGGCGATATTGCCGGTCTGGATGATTTGTTTACCGAGCAACCGCGCGTCGTCCAGGGAATGATCGATATTTACAGTGACTGGGTAAGGCATTTCGCGATTGCAGGATTCCGTTTGGACACGGTCAAACACGTCAATGACGAGTTCTGGCAGCGGTTTGTTCCCGCCATGCAGGACGTCGCGGCAGAAGCCGGTCGCAAAAACTTTTTTATTTTCGGTGAAGTCTATAATCCCGACCCGGCTGTCCTTTCCGAGTTCGTGCATCGGGCCGGCATTCCCGCGGTGCTGGATTTCGGATTTCAACGGGCCGCGGCCGGCTTTGCGAGTGGAATAGACGCCCCCCGCAAGCTGGCCGAGTTTTTCGCCAAAGACGGTTATTACACAACGCCGTCTGCAAACGCGTACGGGTTGGTCACCTTTCTCAGCAACCACGACATCGGGCGAATCGGTCACTTTCTGGTGAACGATCTCTCGACGGCGCCGGACGAAGAACTGCTGGCGCGCGACGTCCTGGCGCATGCCTTGTTATTTTTTACCCGGGGCATCCCCTGCCTTTACTACGGTGACGAGCAGGGATTTACCGGCCGCGGGGGTGATGCGCTCGCTCGAGAGGATATGTTCGGGTCAAAAGTGCCGGACTTTGCGGGAGAAAAGAGGATCGGGGGCGGTGACGGGGCCGCACCGGCGTTCAACGAGGATCACCCGCTCTTTCGCGCCATCCGGGAAATGATTTCCGTCCGGCGAAAGCATCCGGCCTTGGAAAGCGGCATCCAGATCGTGCGGTGCGCGGACGATCGTCCGGGCATCTTCGCCGTTTCCCGGATTGACCGGGGTCAGCGCAAGGAGGTGGTAGCAGCTTTCAACAACTCAGGGGAGACGCACAAAACGGTTATCAAAACATCCTCTCCATCCGGAGGCTGGGAACGCGTTTACGCCGGTGCGCCGGCAGGAACCAACTTCGCCGCTCGTCCCGACAACCAACTTTACATCGAACTGGGGCCGTGGTCAGTCCTGGTGTTAGGAAACGCCGAAACGATTGACACCGGGCCGAAACAACCCGGCGAATTGCATTTGGAAGCAACTCGAAACGGCGACCTCGAAGACCATTGGGAGATCAAAGCTGAATTCGTTCCGGACCAGATCGCCTCGGTTGCATTTGGCGTCCGGGCAAAAGGCGAAGCGGATTACAAGTTCCTTGGCACGGCCGATACGGCCCCGTACCGGGTGTTTCCGGCGTGGGACGTCATTCCCAATACGCCTGAACTCGAGTTCAAGGCCATTGCGCACGACCTGTCCGGGAACGAGTTAACGGCAGAGTTTGAATGGCGTCGCCGTGTCCCCCGGGGTTCCGGCCGGTGATGCCATTGCTCGGGCAAGGAGGCAGGTTCCTTGGGTCCGGGCCCGGCCTGAAGCGGAATCATCTGCTCGGTCCGGTCGCGCCGTGATGGCCGAAATGGCATAACCGCGCCTCATTCGGGCGATGGCCGTCGAGCGCGCCTAACCGTAAAAACAAGACTGCAAAGGCGGCACCCAGGCCAGGGCCGATCCAGTATACCCACCAGCCCTGCCACAGCCAGGCGGCCAGTTCCGGCCCGAAAGATCGTGCGGGGTTGGCACTGGCGCCGGACAGGGGCGCCTCAAGCCAGGTGAGTACGGCGAAGAGCGGGGGATTGACCAACGGCGTGAAAGGCTGGGTCGCCTTGTGCGCCGCGCAGATAAAAATCAGGAACACCAGCAGGAACGTGCAGACGGCCTCGCCGCCAACGGGGAGCCACTCCGGTACACCGTTCGCCGGCAGGGAGGCGCCCCAGTTGGCGCTGGCCCCCGAGGCCTTCCAGACAACGACGAGTGCCGCCGCGCCAATCGCCCCGCCGAACAACTGCGCCAGCACGTAGCAGACCGCATCCCGCCATTGGATTTTGCCTTCGAGCCAGAAAGCAAAGGTCATGGCCGGGTTGATGTGTGCGCCGCTCATTCTTCCGATCTTCGAAAAGGCAATGGCTGCACCGACGCTGCCGAACAGGAGTCCATTGAGAAAACGGCGCGGGCCGGGTTGGATCGGCAACCCGGCCAGGGGCGCGCCATGTCCCCAAAGCGCGATGACGAGAGAGAGCCCCACAAACACCAACAACGCAGTGCCAACCAGTTCCGCCGCGTACATTCGGGGATGCAGTTTGTCGTGCGGAAATGGCTTACCACGGAGCGGCCGATCCTGTCTGACCTCGCCCGGCTGGGAAGCCGTACTGACCTTATCCATATGAATCGGAATCGCTTGACCTTACCTAATGGGTTTACCTGATTCCGATGCCGATGCCTGCCGGACTTCACGGCGTTGTTCGCCGCCGGCACCCACGCATCCTCCCGGCGCAAAAACCACCCGGAAGGGCACGGGCTAAAAACCACGCCGTCCCTCGGCCGCAGCTGCCAGGCACGAGCGGGGCGTCTGCCGCCGGCTTTCCTCAACTCAAAACCAGCATTGTCGAGGGGTTATGGGGATGGCCGTCGATGATGGCCACCGGCGTCGGACGGTCGTCGGCCGGCCTGCTGACTTTAGCCGAAACGCCGTTGCCTTCGCTTTGTGAGAAGCAACTGCGGATCCCGCAACCAGAAAAGACCCCGTCCGCGTCGCCTGCCTCACGATGGGCCTTCACCACCGCAAGGTAAGACCTAGATGACTGGGTGTAGAAAGAGCGGCTCGCCGATGCTTGCGCTTCGATCGGATCCCTTACGCTCACGGACGCTGCACTTAAGAGGAGCGCAACTGCGGCAAGGAAACGGGCGTTCTGTGAGTGGTGGATGGGTCGCATCAAGGATTACAAAGCGATCCGGCCGCCAAAGTTTCGAAGTTGCTGGTGCGTTTTGCTTTCTTTTACTTTTCGTTAGCCTTATTGAAAGTCCTTGGGTAGTCGTTGCGTTTCGGCCGCTTCAAGCGCGCTACGCAAGAGTGTCGTACCGCAGAAGCGGCCCGGAGCTGCGCTAGAGGCAGAAGTTTGCAGCGTAGCCGACTTGCAGCGAAGCAAACCTGGAGGCATCCCATGCAATCCGACGCACCCGCTAAAATCACTATGGGCGAAGGACCGCGCGATTGTCCGACTTGCGGTACGCCTTATCCCGAGGGAAGCGCTGATACCGGCTGTCCCGTGTGCCTGTTTCGGCGAACCCTTGATCTCGAGTCCGAAACGAAGATCAACGCACCAGGGGATGGATTGTCGCCGGACGATGGTGACGGTTTCGACCATTACGAACTCGCGCGACGCGAGGACGGCAGCCTGGATGAACTGGGCCGGGGCGCCATGGGCATCACTTACAGGGCCTTCGATACCGTTTTAGGCCACGCCGTCGCCCTGAAGGTCCTGGATGCCCACATCGCTGCCGACCCTGCCGCCCAGGCCCGTTTCCTCCGGGAAGC
The DNA here is from genome assembly GCA_019247695.1 of Verrucomicrobiota bacterium. Lineage (NCBI taxonomy): Bacteria > Pseudomonadati > Verrucomicrobiota > Verrucomicrobiota bacterium. Next base: position 60,548 of record JAFBAP010000036.1, read on the forward strand.
CCGTGCCGCTGCGCGCCTGCGGCACCCAAACATCGCCTCCGTCTTTTACTACGGGGTACGCCCGAGCGATGGCCAATGTTTCTATGCCATGGAACTTATCGAGGGCGAAACGCTGCAGGCCCGCCTCCGCCGCGAAGGGCCGTTACCGCTGCCCGTTGCCCTGGAAATCACTCGCCAGGTCACGCGGGCGCTGGCCGCGGCCGATGCTCAGGGCCTGGTACACCGCGACCTGAAGCCCTCAAATCTGATGCTGGCCAAAGGGCCGGAGTTTAGCGTCAGGATTATCGATTTTGGTTTGGCCAAAGCGGTGGCCGCTGCTGAGGAGTCCGACCTGACTCATGGGGGTTTCGTGGGGACGCCTGTCTTCGCCAGCCCGGAGCAATTCACGAGCGGCGGCGTAGACGTCCGTGCGGACCTTTATTCGTTGGGCGTTACCCTTTGGGAGATGCTGACCGGCGAGGCACCGTTCCAGGGATCCCGGGCGGCTTTGATGCAACAGCATTTGCGCGCGCCCTTACCCCTCGACCAACTCAAAGGCGTCCCGCAGCCGGTGTGTCTTTTGCTGCAAACGCTCCTGGAGAAAGACCCGGCGCGGCGGCTCCAGACTCCGGACGACCTCCTGCAGGCATTGCCGAAGATCACGGGCGCGATTGAAGCCGGGCGCAGCCTGGCGCGCCACGATTTGCACAGGGCGCCCTCGGCCGATCGCGCAGCCGTCGCAGCCGTTACCCGCCGGCCGCCGCCACGGCGCGGTCCAAAAAAGATTTCGATCGCCCGGTTGCCGGTTACGGGAAGGGAGATGTTTGGCCGCGAAGAAGATCTCGCGTTCCTGGAGGCGGCCTGGGCGGACCCTCATGTAAATGCCGTGACGGTCGTGGCCTGGGCGGGCGTCGGCAAATCCACGCTGGTTAACCATTGGCTCCGGCGAATGGCGGCCGAACGCTACCGTTCTGCCGAAGTTGTCTTCGGCTGGTCCTTTTACCGCCAGGGGACCAGCGGAGACGCTTCGTCTGCGGATGAATTTGTGGACGCGGCCCTGGCGTGGTTTGGTGACCGCGACCCCCGGCTCGGCTCCGCGTGGGAAAAAGGTGAACGCCTCGCCGGCCTGATTGCGCAACGCCGCACTTTACTGGTGCTGGACGGTCTCGAACCGCTCCAGAATCCGCCCGGTTCGCAGGAAGGGCGCCTGCGTGATCCCGCGCTCCAGGCGCTTCTGCGCGACCTTGCTGCGTTCAACCGGGGCCTGTGCGTGATTACCACGCGGCTGCCGGTTGCTGATATCGCCGATCACGAGGGCATCTCCGCTTTACGCCGTAACCTGGACTACCTTTCCGACGAGGCCGGGGCGCAGCTGCTGCGGGCGGTGGGCGTCAAAGGGCCAGAGGCCGAGCTGCGACAGGCCAGTGACGAATTCCGCGGCCATTGCCTGGCGCTCACCCTTCTGGGCAGCTACCTGACCGACGCTTATAATGGAGAGATTCGTTGCCGCGACGAGGTCTCCAACCGCCTGGCGCACGATGTGCGCCAGGGCGCCCATGCCCGGAAGGTGATGGCCTCCTATCAAGGCTGGTTCGGCGAGGGTGCGGAGCTGTCGGTGCTGCGTCTGCTCGGCCTGTTCGACCGGCCCGCAGACGCAAAAGCGCTCGAGGCCGTGCAGAAACCGCCGGCCATGCCGGGACTGACCGAAGGCTTGAGCGACCTGAGTCCGACCGAGTGGCGAACGATCCTGGCCAAGTTAAGAAGGGCACGGTTGCTGGCTGAGGAAGACCCGCACCGGCCCGGGCACCTGGACACCCATCCCCTGGTTCGTGAGTACTTTGGTGACCAGCTGCGGACCCAGCACATCGAGGCCTGGCGGGAAGGCAATCGGCGGCTCTATCTCCACTATCAGACGCTGGCGCCGCCACTGCCGGACACTTTCCGGGATATGGAGCCATTGTTCCTGGCCGTCACCTGCGGTTGCCAGGCCGGGTTGATGCGCGACGCCCTGCACCAGATCTACCTGCCGCGGATCCAACGGGGAGCCACCGCCTTCGCGGCAAATGTCCTCGGAGCCAGGGGCGCATCGCTCTCGGTTTTAGCCCAATTTTTTGAACAGGGCCATTGGGGTTCACCGGTGGCGACGGGCGTCGAAGGGCAAAGCCTAACCGCAGAAGACGAACTTTTCATCCTCATGCAGGCAGGCCTCCTTCTGACGGCCACACGCGGGTTGCAAGCACCGGAGGCACGCATCTGCTACGAGCGCGCGGAGTCCTTGTGTCATTCGCTCCATCGTCCCATGCAGCTCAATTCCGCGCTGCTGGGTCAGTGGCTATCTTCGCTTATCACCGACAAGCTGACGGAGACGATGCAGATCGCCAAACGCGTTTACGCCCTCGCGCAGAAGCAGAATGACCCTGTGTTAATGCTTGGAGCCCAACGCGCCTTGGCCGGCACATTTTACTACATGGGCGACTTTGAGGCCGCACGAGAACATGCGATGCATGCCATCCAGATCTGGCGCTCCGGAGCCGTGGCCTCTCCGGTCGAGGAGCTTCACTCACCCGCGGTTGTCAGTATGGTGTATAAGGCCCTCTGCGACTGGTGCTTTGGAGAGACCGCTTCTTGCCGGGCAACCATGGCCCAAGCGATCGACCTGGCGAGAGAATTGAAGAACACGACCGCGCTCGCCGCAGGCCTCTATTTCGCCGCGGCTCTGGGCCATCTTGAGCGCGATCCGGCTGAAGTGGAGCGCTTTGCATCGGATTTGATGGAACTGACCGCACATAACCGTCTTGGATTCTGGCCGGCTGGAGGGATGATTCTACGTGGTTGGGCGCGCAGCGCTTCCGGTGACATCGCGGAAGGCATCGCCTGGATCGAGGAGGGCATACGGGCCTACCGGGCAACCGGTGTGAAGCTGACCATGCCCTACCTGCTAACATTAAAGGCGGAAGCGTTGCACCTCGCCGGTCATAGCGCCGGAGCGCTCGAGGCAATAGAGGAGGCCGACGTAGCGGTCGATGCGTTTGAGGAGCGCTGGTGGTGCGCTGAATTGCATCGGCTTCGCGGGCTTTTTCTTGCCACCCTGGGTGCAGACGAGGCCCGGATTACGGCTTCGTTCTGCAATGCCGTGCAGATCGCAAAACGGCAAAGGTCGATCCCGCTGATGAATCGTGCCGAAGCGACTTACGCTGAATACCGTAGCCGAAAAGGGAGGAAGCATCCGGTTTTCACCCCGTCTGACGTCTTAACCTGCCATTTGCCGCGGCGTTCTCCGGGCGGGGAATGGTGAATCATCAAGCCGGACTGCGTCCGCGCTATCCGGAGAGGGCCGGCAGTCTGGACTCGAGGCCCTGGGCCTGATGGTTGACGTGATCGTCCTGTGGAAGCCCATCTACGTGGAGGCGGCCGGCCCTGAGGACCGGTCTACGTTCCGGCCGCCCCTCCGGGGCAAAGGCGCTCAACCATCCTGAGAAGAGGTGTAGGCTGTGCAGGACGTCAGCCACGCCCGCGTTCCAACTCCGAGGCAAACGGTCCCGTCAAGGCGTGCGCTGCCTTCCAAGGTTGGGACGAGCCGGCAGCACGTACGGCTTGGCAGCCGACGGAACGGTTTCCTTCAGCACTCTATGGCCGGATACGGTCACCGGCGTCATCACGAGCGGGCGATGGAGACGAAAAATTGTCGCCATCAGGGCCATGTTGTTATCGCTCCAGATGCCGCCGTGGTCATTGATGATATGGGAGGGCACCCGCACGATCCAAAACGGAACCCGGACGTTCCCGCCGTAACGATCGGGATTAACATCCCCGGCGTACCTGATCTGCCAGGACCTCCAGTCAGCAGCCGGGACGGCCGACTCGGGACCTCCTCGCCTCATGGCCTGAGCGCCGGCTTCCGAATCTCGTGGGGCACTCGTATAAAACACGCGATCCTTGGGATTATGGAGTAAATCATAATCGAACGCGTCACGGCCCTCCCCGGGTTTTGGGGCGTCAATAGGGGTGATGGCGTAATTTACCAAGTAGCGGTTATTCCCGGGCGTCGTCAGGGAGAACTGACGCTCAGAGATGACGGCTCGTGGGGTTCCGTCCGCGTTCCGGCCGGGAATCGGCACTTGGTCCCACGCCCAATGGCCGCCAATCATACTGCCCAGCTTACTGCCCAGGGGAAACGTAAGCCCGGTTGCCCGATCATTGTCCGCCTGCAGTTCGACAACCGTAGGCTGGTTTTCGTTCAGAGGGGTGCCTCGGCCGTCCCTGGGTACATATTTGCGCGAGTGCGCATCGTACCAGTAGAGTGAGTCCAGGCTCGCGACCAGTTGCCGGGCCAGCACCGCGTCCGAGGCAGGGTTGAGAATCAGCGCCAGGTCCCACGGCGGCTTGACGTTTTGGCCCTGGAGCGTGCGCACCGTATGCGCGACGGTCCGCTCAACGATCAGCCCTCCGAAAGAGTGACCGATCAAGACGGTATAGCTTTGAGGACGCAACCGGGCCGCGCGGGAAAGTTGAAGGATGGCGTCCAGGCAGTCGCCATTGCTGGCGATACGCTCGGCGGTGCGCTTACGACCCCAGAAAGTGAAGGTATTGATAATCGGGACGCGAAGGCTTTCCCCCGGCCATCCGAAGTAGATGCCGACCACGTTGAGACGATTATGAATCACTTGGCGCGTTTTGGCCAACCGGGTCAGGAAGCCGTCGAATCGACCGACGTCGGCTGAGGTCACGTCATTATGCCAGCCGTGAATATAGATCACCAGGAGGGGTCGCTCGGTGCGCTTGACCAAGTTAATGGCGTTCGACACCTCGTCGAGGGTAGGATCAGTGTACGAGCCGAATTCACCGAATTCGAGCACCGCGAGTTTGTGGTTAGCGTCATCGCGGAGGATGCTCCTCAAACCAGGGCCACCATAGCGTGCGGGGGGACGCGTTGCACACCCGGAGAGAACCAGGGCGACCATCACCGCTGCGATCGTGAAGACGCCACCGTTCGGGGACCGCCACCGGGTTACCCATTGCGTTATCGGCGTGCTCATGGGCGGATGTATACCAGGTTTTTGGGGGTAGGGGAATGGTTTCGACACCCGCTTGCCCCCGGTTTTTACCCGTCTCCCGCCAAACCGGGGATGCAATACGCATATCTACGTATTCTCAAGGTGTGGGGCATCCGGTATACCTCCGCTTCGAAGTTAGAGATCGCCCTGCGCGTTTGCACGGAGAAATACCGGTTTGCGCAAAACGGGCGTGCCTGCCATTCTGGAGCTTGATCGGAACGGAGCGACGGCTTGGTCAACAGGAACCGACAAAATGACATGCAACAATAAAAGAAGAAGAGGAAGCAGTTGGATCGTGATCCCGGGCGTCTTGTTTGCGGGAGCAGTCGTGGCCACTTCGATTTGTCGGCGCCTTGCGGGTCAGTCCGGAAAAGCAGGGCAGCGGTCGGCCATATCGCGCCTGCTGGAACCACTATTCGCGGTCATTAATCGATCCTGCCCCTGGCACAAACTACCGCCGTGGTTGGGCGCATTAAACCTCATCTCGTTTCGCGAGGTTCTGCAACACGAGAATCTGTACGATACTTCTGCGCCGGGTGCGTCGGACGCACGGGTGACCTGTGATCCGCGGTCGGTGTACGCACGCCGCTCTGAAGGGACCTGTAACAATTTGCAACATCCCGAGATGGGTGCCGCTTGCCAGCGGTTTGGCCGAAACGTTCCGCGGCAATTCACGTATCCCGAGGCCGCGCCGGCGATCATGTCGCCAAGCCCGCGCGTGGTCAGCCAGCGCCTGCTGGCGCGCGAAAGTTTCCGGCCGGCAGAATCATTGAACCTGTTGGCCGCGGCCTGGATTCAATTCCAGACGCACGACTGGTTTTCCCATGAGCGCGGAAAACCGTCGTCGAATGACTTCGAAATTCCAGTCGACGGTAATGATCAGTGGAAGGGAGGCTCGCCGATGCGCATACCGCGGACGCCCCCTGATCCGACGCGCAAACCCGAAGAGTCCGAACTGCCGCCGACTTACCGCAATCGCGAGTCCCACTGGTGGGACGCCTCGCAAATCTACGGCAACAGCGAGGAAGAAACCGACAAGCTTAAGAACACGCAAGATCCCGGCAAGTTAGAAGTCGATGAAAAGTCACACCTGTTGCCGCTTGATCCAACCACCGGCGAGCTCCGAACAGGTTTCAGCGATAACTGGTGGGTGGGACTGGCGCTCTTGCACACCCTTTTTGCCAGAGAACACAACGCCATCTTCGACCATTTACGCCGGCAGTACCCGTACTGGAACGAAGATCAGCTTTTCGACACCGCCCGATTGATCAACGCCACGCTGATGGCGAAGATTCATACGGTCGAGTGGACGCCTGCCATTCTTGCGCATCCCACGTTGAAGATCGCGATGAACGCCAATTGGTGGGGACTGGCAGGCGAAGGACTTCGCAAGCTGGTCGGCAGAATCAGCAACAGCGTGCTTATCAGCGGCATTCCGGGGTCGGCCACCGAACTGCATGGGGTCCCGTTCGCGCTCACCGAGGAGTTTGTGTCGGTGTACCGCCTGCACGCGCTCATCCCCGACCAGCTGAGATTCTACCACGTCTCGGACGGCAGACACCTCAAGGATCTGGAGTTTCGCAACGTCGCTTTCGAGAACGCGGCGAGCCTGCTGGATGACGGCACGACGATGGGAGACATCTTCTACTCGTTCGGGATTTCACATCCCGGGGCCATTACCCTGCATAACTACCCGCGATTCCTTCGGGAACTCGAAATGAGGGATGATAAGCAAAATAAGCTGATCAAGGACGCGCAGGGCAAGCCGGTCTACCTTGATCTGGCTGCGGTGGACATTATGCGGGACCGTGAACGCGGCGTGCCGCGCTACAACGAATTTCGCCGGCTGCTGCACAAGCCGCCAGTGACAACGTTCGAGGAAATCACCTCGAACCGGACCTGGGCGCAGGAGCTGAAAGAGGTTTACGGTGACGTGAACCGGGTGGATCTGATGGTGGGCATGTTCGCCGAGGATCTGCCGGAGGGGTTCGGATTCAGCGATACGGCCTTTCGTATTTTCATCCTGATGGCATCGCGGCGGCTCGAGTCTGATCGCTTCTTTACCGACGATTTCCGTCCCGAAATTTATACGCCGGAGGGCATAGAGTGGATTGACAACAATGACATGAAAAGTGTCCTGTTGCGGCATTACCCCGAGCTGCGCCCGGCGTTGCGGGAAGTCAATAACGCCTTTGCACCCTGGCGCGTCGTTGCGTAGCCTGTAACCCGGCGCGCCGTGATGCCTGCGCCCACCGGCGGCGCTCACCTCAAATTCAACACGCGCGAAACGTGCGATCCCGGCAGGAGGACGTCACCCATGCAACCAATTCCCAATGCCTCTCTGTTAGATAACGTGGCGTTCAATCTGCTCCACACCGTTCCGTATTTCCTGCGGGGTATTTTTACGAAAAGCCATTTCTGGAGCTGGTGCTTCAATGCCTTGCACACGGATGCTCTGGTGGTCCGGCTCTGCCAGCGCCTTCGCGCCAAATACGGAAGCGACTTCATCTACCTTTACCTGCTTCAGAACAAGGCCCTATGCGTATTTGACTATGACGGCATCAAACATGTCCTGGACAATTCACCGTTCATCTACGCTGACCCGGACCTGAAGCGCCGGGGCATGTCGCACTTTCAGCCGAACGCTTTGACCATTTCAAGAGGGGAAGAATGGAAGGATCGCCGGCGTTTCAATGAGGCAGTCCTGAATTCCGACCGCGCCGTGCACGAGCACGGCGATCTGTTCCTCGAGATTATCCGGTCCGAAGTCAACGCTCTGCTGGAAGACACAGCTGGCTACCTTGGCTGGAAGGATTTCGACCAGCTTTTCAAACGCATCACGCTGCAGCTGATTTTCGGTACGTCGGCGCGCGAGGAATCGGAACTGACCGATCGGCTGGAAAGGATGATGCAGGAAAGCAACCGGGTTTTTCTGTTGAAGAAGTCGAAGGACTTCGACCCGTTTTACGAGCGGATCCGGGCGCACCTGGCTGAGCCGGCGCCGGGCAGCCTAAGCGCGCTCTGCCCGCACGCGCCGTCCGGTCCGCTGACGCGCCAGGAAAACCAGGTGCCGCACTGGATGTTTGCCGCGATGGAAACGCTGGCCACAAATGCGCTTCGGACGCTGGCAACGATCGTCGCCCACCCTAAGGTCGAAGAGCGCATCCGGCTGCAACTCGCCGGAAAGCCTTTCAGTTCCGCAGCCGAGGTTGTCTCGCTGAAGTACCTTCGGGGCTGCCTGCAGGAGGCCATGCGTCTCTGGCCGACCACGCCGATGCTCGGTCGCCTCACGGTATCGGACGACCAGTTGGGCGGACGTCCGGTTCCGGCAAACACCCAGGTGATCATCCTGAACACCTTCCTTCATCGCGATTCCGAGAGGCACTACTTCGCCAACCGTTTTTCACCGGATCTCTGGCTGGAGAGCGAAGAAAATTACTATTTTAATCACTTGAGCAATGGGCGCCAGGCCTGTGCCGGAAAGAACCTGGTGCTGTTCGTCGGAACGGCCGTTCTGATTGAATTCCTTCGCGGCGGCCGGTACAGGCTGCGCCGCCCGGCCCTGCGTCCCGCCAAACCGCTTCCCCACACCTTCAATGAATTTCGAATCAAGCTTGAGCGTATTCCCCTCTACTAACAAGGGGCGGCCGAACCGGCGCGCGCTCGAGGCTCCGCGGCAATGTACCTCCCGCATGCAAAGGCAACACCCCCCCACCATCCTCATCTGCATACCACGTAAGTTAAACCGCGATTGAGTTTATGGCCGGAGATATCATTTTCGAACCGTTAAAAATCGGGAAAAACTTTGAAACGAAGAACCGGATTTTTCGTTCCAGCATTTCCGGTCGCTTCGACAACTACGACGGGTCGGGTACGGAGGCCCGGATCAACTGGGAAGAGAAATTCGCCCGCGGCGGCGTCGGCTCGATCATCACCTCCTTCGTGCCTGTCAGCATCCGGGGACGAATCCTACCGAACTACGCCACAATTGATACCGATGACCGGATCGATTTCTGGAGGGCCGTCGTGGAGCGGGTGCATCAGCACGATTGCCGCTTCATCATTCAAATAAGCCATTCCGGCCGCCAACGCGATAACGGTGGGGTTGAAAATGTCCATAACAAAGCCCTGAGCTCGACGAGCCAGTACGAGCCGCTCCATGGATTTCCCTGCCAGGCCATGACCCTGGAAGAGGTTCAGGAAACCGTTGAGCTCTTCGGTAAGGCGGCGCACCGGGTCCAGGCTGCCGGGGCGGACGGGGTTGAGACCCACAGCGCAAACGGTTACCTATTCACCCAGTTTCTCAGTTCAGGAGTCAACGATCGGCATGACAAATACGGCGGTTCGCTGCCGAACCGGGCCAGGTTCCTCATGGAAGTGATCAGGGAAGTCCGTCGGCAGGTTGGAGACGATTTCCATTTTCAGATCAAGATCAGCGCCGTCGAACGGAACAACGCCGTTCTTCCCTGGGAAAAACCGGGCAACGGCCTGTCGGAATCAATTCAGATCTGTCGCTGGGCGCATCACCCCGTCGAATGGGCCCGGGCCGCCGGCGAGGACGAGGCGGTCTGGAGTAAAGTGAAGGGTCCGGTCGCGTTTCATGTGTCGACGGGAAGCAGCTTCCCGCATCCGCTGAATCCTCCGGGCGATTTTCCGACCGAAGTGCTGGCACGGACGTACGAAACGGTTATCTCCAGCGGCACGCATACGTTCCGCAACTTCATCCTGTTCCGCCATGCATTGGGCGCCTGGCTGTTTCGAACCCTTTGGTTGCGGGTGCAGAAAGGGGTCAAAGGCCACCGGCTCAACGTTCCCAAGGTGAAGCAGCCCTTGATCACGCGCGGCTTGACGCCTGCCGGCATGCAGCGACTGCTCGACGCCTACCAGGGCGTGAGCCTCGGTGATGCGCAGCGGATCAGGCAGGCCCTGGCCAACCAGGCCAGGGCGCTCGGGATGAATCCACCGCCGGTCATCTGCACCGGGGGATTTCAGCAGGCGTCGTACATCCGGAGAGCAATTCAGGATGGCTACTGTGACGCAGTTTCAATGGCCCGGCCGCTCATCGCAAACAACGATCTGCCCAAAATCTTTCAGAGCGGTGCGGATTTTCCCAAAAATCCGTGCACGTACTGCAACAAATGCCTGGTCCATGACATCGAAGATCCGTTGGGATGCTACAACGAAGACCGGTATGCGAATTACGACGACTTGCTGCAGTCCGTGATGTCCGTGTTTGAACCGGCCGCGCGGTAACCGGCGGAAAATCTGCCAGCGTTCCTGCAACCTAATGAAAATCGAGCGATGCCGGCTTTCAGGCTCGGCGCCGGGTGCACGGGTCGATTTTGAACTGAGCCGGTTAAATTCAGTGATGAAGCTGCCTTGACCATGAGAAAACTGATTATAGCGGGTGTCATCGTGCTGGTCGTTGTCGTAATCGGCTACTTTTGGGTTCAGCGTGAGATCAATGGCGTGCCCGTGGATTATTCTACCGACCCCGGGAGCCGGGAGTTCAACGAGGAGTTCAAGTACGGTTCAATCGGGAGCGATGCGAAGGGTATTCCTTACAAGCTGTGGAAAATTCTCCCGGCGGTCTTCAAGGACCACCTCCCTGCACCGGCGAACGGGTACGAAGCGTTAGGGTTTATTCAGGAAGAGGGAAAATCCACGCCGATCGGCATTTCGGTAAGGAAGGGGTTTATCGATACGGTAGGGCTTAACTGCGCCTCCTGCCACACCGGGGAGGTTCGCGAACGCCCGGGAGCGCCGCGAAAAATTTACACGGCGATGCCGGCCCAACAGCTCGATCTGGGTAAATACTTTAACTTCCTGTTTGCGTGCGCGCAGGATCCCAAATTCAACCGAGACGACCTGATGAAGGCGCTCGAGGAACATGAAGGGCTCGGGTCCCTGGAAAAGCTGTTTTACCCATCCGCAATCGACCAGACAAAGCAAGCGTTGCTGGAGCAGGCCAAGGCACTCAGCTACATGGCGAGCCGGCCGGAAATGGGTCCCGGACGCGTAGATACCTTCAACCCCTACAAGGTCTTGTTTTTTCATGTGGACATGGCGAACGATCATACGATCGGCACCGTCGACTTCCCTGCGATCTGGGACCAGGATATCAAACGGAATCTGTGGATGCATTGGGACGGGAACAACAATTCCATCGATGAACGCAACATCAGCGCGGCTTTAGGCGCCGGGGCAAATCCCAAGACCGTGGATCTGACCCGGATAAATCGGATCCGTGACTGGCTGATGCCGCTTCCGAAGCCGGACTACCCATTCGGTACAGATCAAAAGCTGGTCAGCGCTGGCGAACCGATTTATCGACAGCAATGCGCGCGGTGCCACGAACCCGGCGAGAGCCTTTTCGGCGCCGTGACCCCGGTCAAAGAGTTGGGGACTGATCCTCACCGGGTGGATGCTTTCGACGAGCAGATGGCCAAACGCATGAACACGTTGGGTGAGGACTACCCATGGCAGTTCAGACACTTCCGCACAACAGACGGGTATGCCAACCGGCCGCTCGACGGAGCATGGGCGCGGGGGCCTTTTCTCCACAACGGGTCTATCCCGACTTTGAACGATCTTTTAGAGGTGCCCGCAAATCGTCCGGCAAAGTTCTACCGTGGCAATGACGTCTACGATACAGATCATCTCGGTTTCGTCTCATCGGTCGCGGAGCAGGATGGACGCGCCTTGTTTCTTTACGACACCACATTGCCAGGCAATTCTAACGCGGGACACCTTTACGGGACTAATCTCAGCGCCGCCGATAAGCGTGCCCTGCTTGAATACCTGAAAACCAAGTGACCGGATAAATGAACAGGTCGGCGGTTCGGTTCCGCCGAGCCGCCTCGTTCGGTATCCTCGGGAATTGGATTTTCGCCATTGTCGCTTTGATTGCGCCTCCCCGACTTCGTTCGTCACTACCCGCGCGCCAGGCAAGTTGAAACGACGGTATGGCCCATCAACCACTCCGTGCGGCTGGCACACTGAGTTGTGAGTTGTTTCCATATTCCATACCCCGGCGCTACAACAGTCGCTACCGCTCTCCTCATTCCAAAGACCTCGGAGCCTCGTCCTTGAGCGCCAGCCAAAGCAGAATCCCGTTAAAGACCGCATAGGTGCAGTCGAGGATTCCGAACGTCAGGAATGCGCGGGTTCGCCCCTCGATGAAGACCAGCCATAACCAATAAAGGCCGATCGCCATTCGGACCAGCACCCCAAATATCGCGTTCCACCGGTAGCGCTGCGGATCGTTGCCTCCCGGGATATACAAGATCGAGATGAAGAACAGGAGAAGGCCCGCTTGACGCATCCAGACCACCGAACCCCCGCCGCCGGGCAATCCAAACCAATCGAGATACCACTGCGGCGCGAAAACGAACGGCAGCGCCATCCCCAAAATGTTGATCAGGACGCCAACGAAGACAACGCGGCTGAGCCACTTGATGTGTTTATTCATGAAGGAGCGACTTGAATTCCTGGACTAACAGGATATTCCAACAAAGATACGTAAAACGCCACGAGATTATCGCCGCTGGCACAGTCCCGTTCACACGAGCAGGGTGAAGCGTTAGACACTTAACATCGTCCATGGCATTCACGACGCCGGAGCAAGAGGGGAGCCGCGGGGCGCGCACTCGGTGCCGCCCTGGACCGCACCTCCCAAACGGTGCGCAATACCATCCATGCCTTCGAGCAGCAGGGGCGACACTACACGCCTTTCACGGACCCAGCCAGTCGACGAAGGGCCGATGCGAGTATAGCTTAAACAGCATAGAGCAGATCTGAAGGCATCGCATGGCACCCAACTCATTCATCACGGAGGAAAGGCCGCAACGTTGCCCGGCATGTGGCACGCCTTACCCAGGGCGCGATGCCGCACCAGGCTGCCCCGTGTGCCTGATTCGGCACGCCCTTGATGCCGAGCCTGGAGAGGAGCTCGGCGCGGAGGCCGGCTCCATGCTTAAAGGCGAGGGCCGGTTTGACCACTACGAGTTGCTGCGACGCGGCAACGGTACTTTCGACGAACTGGGCCGAGGCGCTATGGGCATCACTTACCGCGCCCGCGACACCGTCCTGGGCCACGCGGTGGCCTTGAAGGTGCTTGATGCCCGCATCGCGTCCCGCCCGCAAGCTCGGGAGCGCTTCTTGCGGGAAGCTCGCGCCGCCGCGCGGCTGCGGCACCCGAACGTAGCCGCAGTCTTTTATTACGGGGTGCGCCAAAGCGATGGCCAATGCTTCTACACCATGGAGCTGGTCGAAGGCGAAAGCGTTGAAGCGCGCGTGCGCCGCACCGGGCTGCTCGAGACAGCGACGGCCTTGAAAGTTGTGGCGCAGGTGGCCCGCGCCCTGGTGGCCGCTGAACGTCAGGGGGTGGTGCACCGAGACTTAAAGCCCTCCAACCTGATGCTGGTAAATGGGCCGGAGCTGACGGTGAAAGTCATCGATTTCGGCTTGGCCAAAGCGCCGGCAGCCGATGAGACGAACCTCACCCAAGGAGGCTTCGTCGGCACGCCTGCCTTTGCCAGCCCCGAGCAATTTGCGGGAGGGTACGTGGACGTCCGGTCGGACCTCTACTCGCTGGGCGTTACGCTTTGGGAGATGCTGAGCGGCCAAGCGCCTTTCCGCGGCTCCCGGGCGGAGGTGATGGGCCAACACCTGCACGCACCCTTGCCACTCGAACAACTCAAGGGACAGCCCCAACCTGCCGTAGCATTGGTTCAGAAGCTTTTGGAGAAAGATCCGGCGCGGCGGTTCCAAAGCCCGACCCAGCTTCTCAAAATGATACCGATGGTCACCGCCGCGATTAATCCGCAGCGCACCCTTACGGGTCAGGGCTCACCCAAAAAGCTGCCTGCTGCCTCTTCCAGGGTAAGCCGTAAGCCGCCAACCCGACCGGGACCGAAGAAAATTTCCGTGGCCAGACTGCCCGTGACCGGAGGCAATCTCTTTGGCCGAGAGGAGGAGCTCACGTTTCTCGATGATGCATGGGCCAACCCGCAGACCAACGCCGTAACCATCGTGGCCTGGGCGGGGGTGGGCAAGTCCACGCTCGTCAACCATTGGCTCCGGCGGATGGCGATCAAACGTTACCGGTCTGCTGAGCTCGTGTTCGGCTGGTCGTTCTACCGGCAGGGCACCCGCGGGGACGTTTTGTCGGCTGATGAATTCCTGGATGCGGCATTAGCTTGGTTTGGCGATCCGGACCCACGGGTCGGCACGGCGTGGGAAAAGGGCGAACGGCTGGCGCGGCTCATCGCCTACCGCCGCACCTTACTGGTGTTGGACGGCCTCGAGCCGCTGCAGAATCCGCCGGGGCCGCAGGAAGGACGGCTACGCGAGCCCTCGCTTCAGGCGCTGCTGCGCGAGTTGGCTTCCTTCAACCGAGGCCTTTGCGTGATCACCACGCGGCTGCCGGTGACCGACTTCGCCGAGCACGAGGGCGGCTCCGCCGTTCACCGGGACCTCGACCACCTCTCAGCGAAAGCGGGGGCGCAGTTGCTGCGGGCCCTGGGCGTTAAGGGGTCGGAAGAGGAGCTGTGCAACGCAAGCGAGGAGTTCGGCGGCCATAGCCTTGCGCTGACTCTTTTAGGCAGCTACCTGGCCGATGCTTATGACGGGGATATTCGGCACCGTGAAGGGGTGTCACGCCGTCTGGCGGACGACGTGCGCCAAGGCGTCCACGCGCGACGGGTAATGATCTCGTACCAAAGCTGGTTTGGCGAGGGCGCAGAGTTATCGGTGCTGCGCTTGCTGGGCCTGTTTGATAGACCGGCTGATGAAAAGGCGCTTCGTGCCTTGCTGAATCCACCCGCGATCCGAGGCCTAACCGAGCCGCTGAGCGGTTTGAGCCCGACTGAGTGGCGATCGGTCCTGGCTCGGTTAAGGAGGGCGAGGCTCCTGGCGGAGGAGGATCCGCAGCAGCCGGGGCAGTCAGACGCTCACCCGCTCGTTCGCGAATACTTTGGCGAGCAGTTGCGTAGCGAACAGACCCCGGCCTGGCAGGAAGCCAACCGGCGACTCTACGAATATTACCGCGCGCTGGCGCCGCCGCGGCCCGACAGTTTCAGGGATATGGAGCCCCTCTTTTTGGCCGTCATTTTCGCCTGCCGGGCCGGTTTACTCCGCGACGCGCTGCACGAGGTGTACCTTCCCCGCATCCAGCGAGGCAATGCCTCCTTCGCTGCCAAAGCCCTTGGGGTCCGCGGGGCGCTGGTCTCGGCCTTGGCCCATTTTTTTGAAAACGGCCGCTGGGGAGCACTCAGGCAAACGGGCGTCGAAGGGCAAAGCCTCACGGCCGAAGACCAGCTCTTTATCTTTATCCAGGCGGCACTCTATCTATCGGCTACGCGAGGATTGGGAGCACCGGAGTCACGCATTTGCTACGAGCGCGCAGAGGCGTTGTCCCATGTTCTTAACCGTCCCCTGACTTCGTTCTCGGCATTGATCGGTCAGTGGCGTTATTCTCTCATGACGGACAAGCTGACCGCAACGATGCAGATCGCCCGTCGCGTTCACGCGCTCGCGCAGGAGCTGAATGACCCCGTCTTCATGATAGGGGCCTATCAATCCCTGGCCGCTACACTTTACTACATGGGCGACTTTGAGTTCGCGCGAAACCACGCGCGGCGCGGCATCGAGCTCTGGTCCCGGGGAGGCATCTCGTCCCCGGTCGAAGAAGTCGACTTACCCGCGGTTAACTGCCTGTGCCTTGAGGCGCTATCCGACTGGCACCTCGGCGAGATGGCCGCGTGCCAAACGACTATGGCGGAAGCGATCTCGTTAGCGAAGTCGCTGAAGGATACGCATGCGCTGGCTGCGGCGTTGTTTCATGCCGGGTGCCTCGGCCAGTTTGAGCATAACCCTGCTGCGGTGGAAGGTGTGGCCTCGGATTTGATTGAATTGTCCACGCATCAAAGTTTCGCGATCTGGTTAACTGGAGGGCAGGTGCTCCGCGGCTGGGCGCGGGTTGCTTCCGGCCGCATTGGAGACGGCCTCGCCTGCATTGAGCAGGCAATGCAGGACCTCCTGGCGACCGGCACGATGCTGAACAAGTCATATGCACTAGCCGTAAAGGCTGAGGCTTTGCATTTGGCGGATCGTACCCCCCAAGCCCTCGAAGCAATCAAGGAAGCACAAGCCGTGACCGAAATGTCGGAAGAGCGTTGGTGGTGTGCCGAACTGCACAGGCTCCGCGGGGTATTCCTGGCGGCAACGCGCGCTGACGAGGTCCAAATCGAAGCTGCGTTCTCCGAAGCCATCCGTACGGCCAAGCGGCAGAAGTCGACTTCATTGGTCAACCGTGCGGAGGCAGCCTACGCAGAATATTGCTGCCAACGGCCCGGAGGCAGTCCGGATAGAGAAGGTTATGATGAATGATGGACTCAAGGGGCGCACGGCACTGATTACCGGTGCGTCGAGCGGCATGGGGATCGATTACGCGCGTGAACTCGCACGGCGCGGCGCGGACCTGATCTTGGTGGCACGCCGGGCGGATGCACTGGAACGGGTAGCCAAAGAAGTGCGCCAAAATCATGGAAGCCAGGTTCGCGTCACGCCGGCTGATCTCGCCGAAGCGCCCGCTCGGGAACGCCTGTACCAGGAACTTGAGGCGGAGGGCAGGCGGATTGACCTGCTGATAAATAATGCAGGATTCGGCTTGTTTGGCAACTTTGTTGGATCCGATTGGGAGCGTGTGAACCAGATGTTACAGCTTGACGTTGTAGCGCTCAGCCACCTGACCCGACTATTCACGCCGGGCATGGTCGAGCGCCGCTGGGGTCGCATCTTGCTCATTGCTTCCACGGCGGCGTACCAGCCTGTGCCGACTTACGCCGCGTATGGAGCGGCCAAAGGTTACGTCTTATCGTTCGGCGTGGCCCTCAATTACGAACTACGGGGTACGGGCGTAAGCTGCACAGTGGCCTGCCCGGGAGTCACCTCTACGGAATTCTTCCAAGTTGCCGGTCAACGCCAAACCCTGTATCAGCGGATGACGGTCATGCCAAGCCGCACGGCAGCTGAGTTGGCTCTCAAAGCGCTCTTCGCTCAGCGTCCGTCCATTGTGATCGGCGGAGTGAACGCCTTTATGGCCCGGACCGTGCGTTTTATGCCCCGCACCTGGGCTGCAACTCTGGCTCACCTGCTCATGAAGAACTGACCCGCCTCTCTTCCCGGCCGTCCACGTGCGGTGGTTTTGCCGATCTGCGTCATACGGGTGTGTTATGCAATCCCGCTCTCACCGAGGCTTTCTCTCAACAGTACGCATTTCTGCGTATTGGCAGTGAGGGGTGGGGACTCCACCATCCGCTGAAAAGCTTGATGCCTTTCCTGCATGCAGTGCGCGATGAACGGATTTTTTGGAAGTCTCTATGCAAGCTTCAGATGCGTTTTCTCACCTCCCAAGCTCAAAGGATGTCAAACGGGCGGCAGCCGGAAGTCATTCCTTCACGACGAATTGCAAACGCATTTTGCCGCGATGGCTTTTGACGTTCGTTCTGGAGGTCGTGGGCCTGGGTTGCTGGCTTGCCGGCTTCGCGGCGGCGCAGACCCCGGATTCGCTCAAGTACCCTGGAGCGGCTCATGTCCCGGCTTCGAAACCCGGTTGGGAGCGGTTTCTGACCAAGCCCGACCCGAACGCACCGGAGGACGAGGCGCAGAGTGGGCACACCGCGCTCGGGACGCCGGTGGCCAAACGGGTCGAGGAATGCTTCCCGGCTGAACCTCGGAATCTGTTCTGGGAGGTAGACCAGGTGGCGAGCGGGCCCGGCGGGAAACTGGAACCGCTTCAGTACCATGCAGATCCGACTGGAAGCAAGGTCGACGATCCGGGGCGCAATGCGATCCGCGGCCAGAATACCTGGATGCTGTGGGGCGAAGGCAACGAGGCTTTCTGGGGTTGGCTGCAGGAGCGTGGTTATGGGCTGGTGGATTTTCTGATCCTCCTGGACTCACGCAAACGCGAGCATCGATTCCATGAAGACGGGCTGATCAACCAGCCCGGAATGAAATCGCAAACCGACCCGGCAAAACGGATTCTCGGCCTGTACCTGGATGAGGCGGACGGGGAGGCTATCCGCCTCAAGCCACCCGATGAAAAGCTGGATGCCAAAGGGGAACCGCTGATCCGCCCTCCTGAACCGCCCCCGGGGCACCGGCGCCTGGCCCTGTTCGAACCGGGTGATCCCAAGGGGTACGAGGAGGTCGTGCAGGCGCTGCCAAAGGATGGGGTGGACTACAACGTGTACGGCTACCCGAGCGGCGTCGTCGGATTACGCCTGTTTCCCAATCCCGACTTTTTCGGCAGCACGCCCGCCGCGGAAAGGGCACGCGGTTATTGGGAGCAGCGCGTCACGAAATCGAACCGACCAGACGCCTACTATACCGACCCGAACGTTTATTCCGATCCCAAGCTGGTACGCCCGTTCCGCCCGAGCATGAGCTGCGCCTTTTGCCACATCGGGCCGCATCCGCTTAACCCGCCTCAGGATCCGGAAAAGCCGGAATGGAAGAATCTATCTTCGATCATCGGCAACCAGTATTGGAGGCCCACGAAGGCATTCGCGAACCTCACGCAGGAAGACAATTTTCTCTACCATTTCATCGCGAGCCAGCAGCCGGGCACCATTGATACCTCTCTGGTCAGCACCGACCACATCAACAACGCAAATACGATCAATGCGATTTTCCAAGTCCCGGCCCGTCTGGAGCGAGCCCGGAAGAATCCTCCGGAGCAACAATCTACCACCAATTTGCTTGAACCGGGCGCTGAAGACGGGTTTCCGCTTACCGACCCGCGGCACACGCCGCGGGTGCTCCTGGACGGTGCTGACAGCATCGGCGTGTTCGGAGCGCTCTGCCGCGTCTACCTGAACATCGGTACATTCTACGAAGAATGGAGCCGGTGCCATAACCCGATCATCGGCTTTAAGCCCCAGAAGCCTTTCGGGATTGCTACCTGCCGTGCGAACTCGGTGTATTGGCGAACGTCGGAACGATACCGTATTCCATACCTGACGGCATTTTTCACGCTGAGGAACGACCGAGCCGGCGACCCGCCTGCGGTGGAAAACGCGACCACGGCCCCGATGCACCTCGCAAACGTAAATGACGACGCCCCAGGGGTCAAAGAGATCAAAGCCACGCTGGATCAGGAAAAGGCTGCTGCCGCACAAGGCCGCACGGTGTTCCTGAACAATTGTGCGATTTGTCACTCCAGCAAGCAACCGGATGGATTCCAGCTTGAATTCTCCCGCCGTTGGGCGAGTGCCGCGCCGCCGCAGGCGGGCCAACCCGCCCGCTTCACCCTTCCGATGGGTTTTGCGGAATGGGAGGCGTTCAAAAGAAGCCCGGCGTACGAGGAATACGTTCGGCGTATTTCCGCCTTGGCCGGGCAACCGGCGCTTGGAAAAGACGCGTTCCTCGAAGATAACTTCTTGTCGACTGATATCCGGGTACCGGTCACCCTCGTAGGCACCAATTCGGGGCGGGCCATGGCCACAAACGGCATGCGTGGTCAGGTCTGGGACAACTTCTCGTCCGAAGACTACAAAAATCTGCCGGCAGTGGGACCGGTACGCTTCTACAACCCCTACTCCGGCGTACAGCCGGACAGCCTGGGTTTTAACGATGTCTATTACCCGCCCGGCGGTGGCGTCGGCTATTATCGACCGGCCTCACTGGTGAGCCTCTGGGCAACGGCGCCGTACCTGCATAACAACGCGCTGGGGCTTTACAACCAAAAGCCGTCGGTCGAGGGCCGCCTCGCAGCCTTTGACGACGGCATCAGGAAACTTCTCTGGAATTCCAGACGGGTCCCGGATGCGAATCATGCACCGGGAGACCTGCGCTGGGGACAGCCGGAGCTCACTTCAGGCGATCCGGGCTTCATCTATCGCACGCCCCAGGTCACCTGGATCAACATTCCCGGGCCGTTTATCAGGGAGTTGATCGAAGGCCTCACCGGCCCGTTCTGGACGCCGTTTCTTACCCTTTACCTGTGGCTGCTGGTGGCGGTGTTGCTCGCCCTGCTGGCCTGGTGGGGGCGGCCCCGTCACGTGGCGCTGGTGCTGACCCTGGTCGCGCTGATTACCGCGGCCGGCATCGTCGTGAGCCGTCTTGACCGGGTATACTGGGTTGTGTGGCTTGTACCGGCAGTCGCGCTCGCCTTTGCATTCTGGCTCTGGTTCGGCACGCCGTCCCGGCTGGCAGGGCGCATCGTCCTCGGGGTTCTCATTCTGCTGAGTCTCGGGATCGGTTACGCCGCCGATCGCTTTGTCAACGGTGGATTCGGTGATTTGAAGTTTGGACCGATCCCGGAAGGTACGCCGGTAAATTTGCTGATGAACATTAATCCCGAGGCTCCGCCCGAGGTAACACTCAACGCCGGAACCGCGCTGGTGCGGGGCATCCTTCTGGTCCGGAAACACCATCTGAAAGGCAAACCCGCGCTGCATGCCTTTGAAAAGGAAGCCGGGTTGCCCCTGCTGAAAGCAAGCAAGTGCCCGGACTTTGTGCTCGACCGCGGCCATTGGTTCGGCGAGGCCCTGTTGGACGACGAGAAAAATCAGTTGATTGCCTTTCTGAAAACACTGTAGCGCCCGCACCTTACCTAACCCTAACAGGACATGGATGCGCAAACTGCACCTACACCATCCCGCCAGGAGCTTCTCGACCGGGCTACGACTCACGAAACAACCCCGTTCGATTATATAATCGTCGGTTCCGGCGCGGGCGGAGGGCCACTCGCTGCGCGTCTGGCGCGCGCCGGCAGGCGCGTTCTGGTTCTCGAAGCCGGCGGGGATCCCGCGCTGCCGGACGCAAGCATGGGCGACCCGCCGTACCCGACGGTGATTGACCCGAAGAATTTTCGCAAGGTTCACCAGGTGCCCGGCTGCCACGCCGCAGCCACCGAAGATCCCGAGATGAGCTGGGCCTTCTCGGTCCGGCATTATGCGAACGACAAACGGCAGGAACAAGACAGCAAGTACAACGAGAAGTACGATCCATCCAGAAACGGCGGCACCGGCAAGGGAGGGATCTGCTACCCCAGATGCGCGGCTCTGGGCGGTTGCACCGCCCACCATGCCATGATCATCATCGCTCCTAACGATCGGGACTGGGACGAGATCGCGGAGCTTACCGGCGATGATTCCTGGGGGGCGGAACAGATGCAGGGATACTTTACCCGCCTTGAAAAGTGCCTCTATCGATCGGCCTATCAGAAATATTTCCAGCGCATCCTCGTCTGGATTTACGGAGCCTTGCGCTGGCTCGTAAGATTGATTAACCCCCACGCCGTTCAGGACACCGGTGGCCACGGGTTCGACGGCTGGCAGCCGACGAGCTTTATCAATCCGGACCTGGTAGCCAAAATCGGGGAGGGAGACCGCACCTTCCGGCAGGTTCTCCTCGAAGCTGCCGCGTCTTTTCTGGGCCGAAAGCGCACCGTTCCGCTGCTGAAACGCGCCCTGGCTCAATTGCGACTGTTGGAGTTCCTCGATCCCAATGACCGGAACAATCGCCGGGAAAAACCCGAAGGTATTGCTTTCATTCCGATCGGAACCGATGGCACCAGGCGCGTCGGCGTGCGTGAACGACTGCTGGAGACGTGCGACCTGCTTCCCGACCGCCTGGTCATCAGGACCGGCGTCCACGCAACCAGAATTCTCTTCGAAAACGGGGGCGGTGAGGTTCCGCGCGCGATCGGGGTAGAGATAGCTGAAGGCCGGCACCTTTATGACGCAAGCGAGAAGGCGAGGGTAGACGCCACGAGCGTGCCTCGCCGGCGTTACTTCGCAAGTCAGGAGGTAATCGTCTGCGGCGGCGCCTTTAATACACCGCAATTATTGATGCTTAGCGGAATTGGTGAGGTTTCCCATCTGGACAAATACCAGATCACCAAGCTCCGCGGCGAGGATGGGACGACGGAGATCGCGCCCGCCATCAACCTTCCGGGCGTAGGTCTGAATCTCCAGGACCGCTATGAAGTCAGCGTGGTCAGCACGCTGGGCGAGGAGTTCTCCACGCTGAAGGGCGTGTCCTTTGACCCCGATGATGCCCAGGACCCGGCACTCCAGGAGTGGTTGAGGACGGGCACCGGCCTGTACACGACGAACGGCGGTACGCTGGCAATTATGAACCGCTCCGGAGCCGAACCGCATCCGGAACCTGATCTCTTCATCTTCGGCGCTTCTGCCGCCTTCCGCGGCTACTATTGGGGATGGTCAAAAGAGTTGCTATATCGCACGGCAGGTGCGGGAGTGACGCAGACTGACCTGTGGAGCTGGATCATCCTTAAGGCGTACACCCATAACAACGGCGGAACGGTTCGTTTGCGATCAGACTCACCGTTTGACCAGCCGGAGATTATTTTTGCCTCGTTCAGGGAAGGTCCGGCCGGATGGGAGAAGGATGTCCAAGCGCTCGCTCATGCCGTCAAGTTGGTGCGCAAAATCAACGGACATCCCAAGACACCGTTCAAGGATGAAGTCCAGCCGGGAAAAGATAAGGCGGATGACAGCAATCCTTTGAAGGACTGGATTCAGAATGAAGCCTGGGGACATCATGCCTGCGGCACGTGCCGCATGGGTTCAGACGCCTGGCAAGAGGACACGAGCCGGCTTTGCGATAAAAACGCGGTGCTCGACAGCAGGTTTAGGGTTCACGGGGTTCGAGGGCTGCGGGTGGTGGATGCCTCTGTATTCCCAAAAATTCCCGGCTACTTCATTGTCACACCCGTCTTCATGATCAGCGAAAAGGCGGCGGACGTCATCCTCGCCGATTCACAAGCGTATCCCGGCGCGTTGGCGAGCAAGGAAGCTGCCGCCATTCATGAGCGGAGAGAGAAAGCCAGGGTTGTTGCCAGCATTCCGGTCCCGAAGCGCACCGCGGCGCAAGAGCCTGGTACCGCTCCGGCAGGGGTTGCAGGGCCGGTGCCCGGTGCGCAAAGGCGCTTACCCGCCGACACGGTGGGATTGGCCTTTTCCGGCGGCGGCATCCGGAGCGCGACGTTTTGCCTCGGGGTGCTGCAGGCTCTGGCACGCAAAGACAGACTCCGTCACGTCGACCTCCTCTCCACGGTTTCGGGGGGCGGTTATACCGGCGGGTTCCTCGGCAGGCTCTACACCAGGCTCACAGGCGATATTAAAGACAAGGCCGGGCGCGTCCAGGACATCTTGAAAGACCCGAGTTCGGCGGAAATCCAATGGTTGCGGTCGTACGCCAACTACATCGCCGGGGCCGGTCTGACTGATCTGCGACAAAACCTGGCGGAATTCTGGCGGAATTTGTTTGCGGTGCATTTGGTTATCGGCACCCTTTTGCTGGTCGTCTTCGGCGGCCTGCGATGGCTTGCGAATGCCATCGGGGCTCACCCGTTTTCTTATCGCCCGATGCTTGGAAACATTCCCCTCAGCCCGTGGTGGTGGCTGCCTGTCGCGGTATTCGCCTTGGCAATTCTTCCCACCTCGCTTGGCTTCTGGCTGGCTCCTAGGCCGGGAGCAGCCGGTCCGCACCCGTTCTACCCTCTGCTCGCGTGGATGATCCTTCTTGCCGGGGCGATCGCCGCGTTGACCCTGCCCGGCGCACTTCCGTGGGCCGGCAGCGCCATCGCCGTGCTCATTTTGGCGTATCTCTGGCAGGAAGCGGCGCGGTGGAGCCCGCCGGCAGGCACAAAGGCCACCGAGCGGGGCATCGTGATCCGTAACCGGCTGACGCGCTCGATAGGTGAGGTCTTGTTAATCTTTGTCGCAACCGTCCTGTGGGTCATGCTCGATACGCTCGCCCGCAGCGCCGCCGCGAACGGCTTGGCGATGACACTGACAAGCATCGTGATGGTGCTCGGCCCCTTTTTACCCTTGCTAAGAATCATCGCCGTGAAGCTGAGCCATAAATCGAATGCTCATCCGGCGGGAAGCTCCACCAGCTTCGACTGGATGGCCGCGCTCCTGGCCTTTCCCCTGGCGGGTTTCCTTTTGTTTGTGGTCGGTGTTCTGGTGCATACCGCATTCGATGCAGGACACAGGATTGGTGTGTGGATGTTCTTCACAGCCCTCGCCTTTTCCCTTGCCATCGGACGTGCATTCAGCTTTCTAAACTTATCCACGCTTAATGCCCCCTACGCCGCGCGCCTGACGCGGACGTTCCTCGGGGCTTCAAATCCCGACCGGATCTACAGGCCCGGCACGGCGACGCCCTTGGAGGTAGACCTGGCGCATCCGGGGGATGACCTGTTCTACCACCAGTACCATCCCGAGCAACATGGCGGCCCGTTGCACCTGATTAATGTCTGCCTCAACGAAACGACCGATGTAGCGGCGCAGCGCGATATCCGCGAGCGCAAGGGACTCGCAATGTGCATCGGACCACAAGGAATCAGCGTCGGCCGCCGGTTCCATGCGTTGTGGGTTGATGCAAGCAACGCCGGCGCCGGGATTGAGCAGCGTGCGGTGCATCGACTGGAAAAGAACGAGGCTTACCACCCAGGATACAAAACGGCCCTGGAACCGCTCCCGGCCACCGCGGATCCGAGCGGCTTTCATGTATTCGGCCGGAAGGATGGAAAGCCGGCCGCAGTTGAGTCGGTACGGCTCGGGCAGTGGATTGCCATTTCGGGTGCAGCAGTCAGTACCGGGTTGGGCCGTGTCACCAGCCTGCCTATATCCCTCCTTCTAGGCCTCACTAACGTTCGCCTTGGCTATTGGTGGAATAGCGGCATCGCCACGGGCGAACGGCCTGGACGTTATCCCATGCCGCTGTGGCGGCGCATCAAAACGCTGCCGGCCACGCTTTCGCGAACCCAAAGCACGATCCTGGACGAGTGGCGAAGCTATTTTACCGGTCCTTCCCGCCGGCTCTGGTACCTGACGGACGGCGGGCACTTCGAACTTTACGGCGTTTACGAACTGGTTCGCCGCCGGGTCCCGTTTACCATTATGGTGGATGGGGGCGAGGACCCGACCTATCGATTCGACGACCTTGCCTTGCTCACCCGCTTGGTACGTTTAGACTTTTGCGCTGAAATCGTGTGGCTTGACCCTACCGCGGCCCGGCAGGCAGGGAAGGCGGGCTGGCCGGCGCTGGACATTGCCGGGGCGCCGTTCATGATCCCAACCTGGATCAAGGGATGGCTTGACCCGGACGCCCTCGGCCCGCGGCAGACCCTTGCGCGCACCAGTTCGCACCATGCCGCGCTGGCCAGGATCACCTACTCCGACGCGCCCGGCCAACCCGGTTGGCTGCTCCTGGTTAAAGCCGGCCTCACAGGCGATGAACCGGTTGATGTGCTCCAGTATTCGGCGGCAAATCCCGCCTTTCCAAACCAGTCGACAGCCAATCAATTCTTCGACGACGCCCAATGGGAGAGCTACCGGATTCTGGGCGATCACATCGGCACGGAGCTGTTTACCGGCTGAACCCCTGCCGAGCATAATCATGCCCTCAATTCGATGCGTCTTCCGGGTGGGGAATGACCAGGGCGGCGATCAGACCGAGCAGTGCCGCAAATGACATCCACACCGCCGGCATAGCCCGGTTCCCGGTGGTGTGAATAAGATAGGTACAGATCGCCGGAGTAAACCCGCCCAGAAAAGCCGTCGCGAGACTGTAAGCGAGCGAGAATCCGGTGGTGCGGACGTCTGCCGGCATGATCTCCGTCAAGGTTACCACCATGGCGCCGTTGTAGCTTGCATAGACAAACGACAGCCAGAGTTCCACCAGCAATAAGCGCCCGAAGGATGGCTGCGCGGTCAGCCACAGCACGGCCGGGTAGGCGGTTAACAACGCCAGCACCGTGAAAATGATTAAAAGGCGTTTCCTCCCGAATCGATCCGAGACGGAACCCATAACCGGCAGCCAGATGAAATTGGAGAGCCCCACGCACAACGTGACAATCAGGCTGGCCACGGACGTAAGGTGGAGTTCGCTTTGGCCGAAGGTCGGCGTGTACGCGGTAATCAGGTAGAAGGAAACGGTGGTCATGGCCACCAGCATGACGCCCGCCAGCACGATGGTCCAATTGGCGGCCAGGGTGCTGATGATCTGGGACATAGTCGGGTGACGCTTGCGCGCCTGAAAGGCTTCGGTTTCCGCCAGCGATCGCCGCAACAGGAAGAGCAGGGGAATGATCAGGCAGCCGACCAGGAACGGAACGCGCCAACCCCAGCGGTCCATCGTAGGTGGCGGGAGCAACTCGCTCAAAATGACCCCCAGCAGCGCCGTCACCATCACCGCCACCTGCTGGCTCGCTGACTGCCAACTGACGTAGAAGCCTTTGTGGCCGGGCGTCGCGATTTCCGCCAGGTAGACCGAAACACCCCCCAGCTCCACTCCTGCCGAAAACCCTTGCAGCAGCCGGCTCAAGAGAATCAGCAACGGCGCGAACAAACCTATCGTCGCGTACCCGGGCAAGCAGGCGATGGTAAGGGTCCCGATTGACATCAACGCCAGCGTCAGAAGGAGGCCCGCACGCCGGCCATACCGGTCGATGTACGCCCCAAGGACAATCGCGCCGACCGGCCGCATCAAAAACCCGGCCCCGAAAGTCATCAATGACAACATCAGCGAAGCGTACGGGTTCTCGACGGGAAAGAATGTGCGCCCGATCGCTCTGGCGTAGTACCCGAACACAATGAAGTCATACATCTCCAGGAAGTTGCCGCTGGAGACGCGGATAACATTCTTGATCTGCGCGATCCGATCGCTGCCGGACGGACGGTCGATGGTTTTCATTCCGGGAAGTTTTCTTCTCGATATTCGAAGGCCGGCCGTATTCCATCCTGCACATTAGCCGCCTCAAGGTGGCGTAACTCAACGCGGCGGATCTTGCCCGAGATCGTTTTCGGCAGGTCTGAAAATTCGATTCGCCGGATGCGATGGAACGGCGCGAGCGTTTTACGGATATGCTGAAAGATCGAGCGTGCGGTCTCAGGTGAAGGCTCGACGCCCGGCCTGAGCATGACAAAAGCCTTGGGCACGGCCAGCCGGACAGGGTCAGGCGAGGGGACCACCGCGCATTCGACCACGTCGGGGTGTTCGATCAGCGCGCTTTCCAGTTCAAAGGGGCTGATGCGATAGTCGGACGCCTTGAAGAGGTCGTCGGCCCGGCCCACGAACGCAAGGTAACCCTCGGTATCGCGCGACATGACGTCGCCTGTCCGGTGAACCTGCCCGACAAGCGGGGCCAGGGTGCCATCCTCTTTCTGGTACCCGGGCATGAGCCCCACGGGGCGCGGTTCGAGCGCGACGCAGAGTTCACCTTCGTTCGCCTCCCGATCGGAAAAATCCCGCAAAACCAGCTTGAAACCGGGCAGTGGTCTGCCCAGCGATGCCGATTTGGCGGGCTGCGCCGGAGAAGTGCCCGCGACGGCGGTGCTTTCCGTCTGGCCGTAACCCTCACGGATGGTAAGTCCCCAGGCGGCCCGGACCTGGTCGATGATCTCCGGGTTGAGCGGTTCGCCGGCGCTCACCACCTCGCGCAGGTGCGTCTTGTAATCAGTGAGCGGCTGGGTGACCAGCATTCGCCACACGGTGGGCGGAGCGCAGAAGGTCGTCACCTTTGCACGGGCAAGCGCTTCGAGCAGCCCGCGCGCGTTGAAACGCGGCTGGTTGAAAACGAAGATCGTCGCCTCGGCGTTCCAGGGCGCAAAAAGACAGCTCCAGGCGTGTTTTGCCCAGCCGGGGGATGCGATCGTGCAGTGTACGTCGCCGGGACGCACGCCGATCCAATACATGGTTGAAAGGTGGCCTACCGGGTAGGTGACGTGGGTATGCAGCACGAGTTTCGGCTTTGAGGTCGTACCCGAGGTGAAATAAAGCTGCATCGGATCCTCGGCCCGTGTTTCTGCCTCCGGCTCAAAGTCGGCCGGTGCACCGTACCCATCCTCGTGCGCATGCCACGCCGGCGCCGGGCCTCCGACCACCACGCGCGTACAGGATGTCCCGAGGTGTTCAAACCTCGAAACGCAATCTGCGGCACACACGAGGTGGCGCACCCGCCCCCTTTCCAGGCGGTCAACCAGATCGTCCCGGCTGAGCAGGGGTGCGGTCGGCAGAATCACGGCCCCGAGTTTAATCAGGGCTAGAATCGCCTCCCATAAAGGCGGAACGTTTCCCAGCATGAGCAGAACACGATCGCCACGCCGAATGCCAAGGCGCCGGTAATGGTTGGCGACCCGGGAAGACCGTTCGGAGAGTTCGCGAAAGGAAAGAATCGTTTCCGTCCCGTCCTCGAAGGCAACCCAGAGCGCTGGTTGCTCAGCCCTTTCGCCGGCCGCAATGCGATCAAACCAGTCAAGGGCCCAGTTGAAGCGATCCAGCTCGGGCCACTGGAATTCCCGGCAGGCAACCTCATAATTCGTACGATGCGCGAGGAGGAAGTCTCGCGCTGCTTTGAATGCATCCGGCATGAGAGTAGGGGCTCCGTTTCCCTGCCGGCGGGTCTCAGAATGACAGCCTCGTTTCGCGGTCAGGGGGGCTATCTGGTAACATCATCCGATTGTCCAGGAATTTCACAAGCGCGTTTAAGGCGTCACTCGAACGGATCATGGACCGGGTCCGCGATTGTTTGGATTCTCGCCGCACTCAGGATACAGGTAAGGCGAACATGCACGAAGCCGCATCATCCGCTAACCTCCGGACAAAAGTCGCAGATCGGAACCTGGTTCACCTCGGGCTCATCATCACCTTCGGCATTTTTGCCACCACGCTCCCTCAGCCGCAGGTATTGGGCAGGCTCCCTTTGCAATTTCTCCTGAAGAATGATGCCGGCGTCACTCGTGAGCAAATGGCGGCGTTCTTTTTCTGGTGCGGGTTGGCCTGGTACCTGAAGCCGTTTGCCGGTATTCTCACCGATGCGTTCCCGCTTTTCGGGACTCGGCGGCGGTATTACCTGCTGATCAGCTCGGCGCTGGCCTGTGCGAGCTGGATCGGCATGACTTTCCTGCCGCCTAAGTACGACGCCCTGCTCTGGGGCGCCATGATCGTGAATCTTTTCATGGTGATGGCCTCAACGGTGGTCGGTGCATTTCTCGTCGAGGCAGGCCAAAGCATGGGCGCCACCGGCCGCCTGACGGCCCAGCGCGTGTTAGTATCCAACGTTTGCAGTCTCATTCAGGGACCGCTCGGCGGCTTGTTGGCAACCGTAGGATTCATGTGGGCGACCGGCGCAAACGCGGCCGTCGTGTTATCAATCTTTCCAGTCGCGTACATCTTCCTAAGGGAGCAGAGCGTCGCCAAAAGCCGGGGTCACGAGGTTTTTCACAACGCCGGCCAGCAGCTGAGGACCATTTTCCGCTCAAGAAATCTCTGGATGGCATTGCTGTTCATGGCGTGCTTCTACTTTTCACCCGGGTTTTCGACGCCGCTTTTCTACCGGCAAACCGACGAACTGCACTTCTCGAAGCAGGCCATCGGAAATCTCGGCATCTTCAGTGGCGCCTTTGGAATTCTGGCGGCAGTCGTATACGGCCGGCTGATCAAGCGGGTCCCGATCCGCATCATACTGTTCATCGGGGTCGTAACGGCGGCGGTTGGAACGCTTCTTTACCTTTTCTATTCAACGTGGACGCGGGCGATCCTCATCGAATCGCAGAACGGGTTCTTTTTTACCCTCGCCGAACTGGCCTTGCTGGACCTTGCGGCACGGGCAACGCCTGCGGGATGCGAAGGCCTCGGGTACTCCCTGATGCTTTCGATCCGCAATGTCGCCGTCTTCGGCGCCGATATCGTCGGCTCGCACCTGGCGGACCACCAATGGCCGTTCGCCAGCCTCGTCCTCCTTAATGCGGGCACGACGGCGATCGTAGTGGTTCTCCTGCCGTTGCTGCCTGCGGCGTTGATGCGCAGCAAGGATCGGGCCGCAGACGCAGCGGCTGCCGAGGCCGCCCCGGTGCCGGAAGGATAGATTCAGGCCGGTTTGGACCGCGCCGTTTCCCGGCGCCGGTTGCGGGCGGATTTTTTGCCGTTCGTACTGTCTCCAATGGGCTGGTCAGGTTCGCCTTCGGGAGCCGGCGCCTGGCCCCGCTTGGTTTTGCTGTCTTTGCCGGCCGCCGTTTTCAGCGGAACGAACCGGCCCGCAGCCGGGTCGAACATCGCCACCGTCCCGGTACCGATCTCGTAAGTCCAGCCGTGCACGCCGAGCCGGCCTTCAGCCAATCGGGCCGCCACGGAGGGATGAGTCCGCAGATGATCCAACTGAGTGAGGACATTCTGCTCGACCAAGGCTTGCACCAGGGCATCGCCGTCCAGATCAGGGTACCGGACACGCACGACGCTGTGCGCTGCCGCGGCGTGCCGCAGCCACGAACCTACCGTCGGCATGCCGGCCAGGCTTTCCGGGCGGACCAGCGCCTTCATCGCCCCGCAATCCGAATGACCGCAGATCACGATACTTTTAACTTCCAGCGCCACCACCGCGTACTCGATCACTGCCGACACGCCGCCCAGCGCCGCGCCGTATGCCGGCACCACATTACCTACGTTGCGGCAGAGAAAGAGTTCGCCCGGCTCGGTCTGGGTGAACAGTTCAGGCACCACACGCGAATCCGCGCACGTAATTAAAAGCGTTTCAGGCTGTTGAGCCCGCGCAAGCCGCTGGAAGAGCTGGCGGCGTTGCGGAAAAGCCTGCGCGTGGAAGCGGCGCACGCCGTCGAGTAACCGGCCCATGGTGGCATCCCTCTCATCGACCGGTTTGCCAAGACCTTTTCTGTTCACCATAATCCCATTCCTTGTTTCCCTGTTTACGTTCAGATGCCGGCGCTCCAGACCCGGAAGCTGGAGAGGCTTGTACGAACCGGTTAAGCCATCAGCAGCCAAATCCAGGAACTCGTCGCCGGTTGATTAAGGGTCGCAAACGATAATCGGTCTGCAACCGCTTTGTTGAATGCCACAAATGACGGGCGCCTGCTTTGTCCTGGTCTCCAGTCGCGGTATCATCCATACTACCCCAACGCTTCATCATCGGAGGGCGTACCTCCGGCGGCGTTGGAGAATGCAACCCTAGGACGACGACCGTCCTAAAACTTCGGAATATGCCCGACATAGAATCTCTCTCAATCAACACGATCCGGACACTCTGCATGGATGCCGTCCAGCAGGCGAACTCGGGCCATCCAGGCACCCCGATGGCCATGGCGCCTGTAGCCTATGTGCTGTGGCAGGATTACCTGCGATTCGACCCTGAAGATCCGATCTGGCCTAACCGTGACCGCTTTATTCTCTCGGCGGGCCACGCGTCGACTTTGTTGTATTCCATGTTGCACCTGGCCGGTGTTAAGGCGGTTAACCGAAAATACGAAACCTTAGGCGAACTCTCCGTGACGCTGGAAGACCTCAAGCACTTCAGGCAACTGGAGAGCAAATGCCCGGGCCACCCGGAGTACCGCTGGACTTCCGGGGTGGAGACGACCACAGGGCCCCTGGGCCAGGGGGTGGCTACCAGTGTGGGAATCGCGCTGGCCGGCAAGTGGCTGGCCGAACGGTATAACCGCCCCGACTTTACCCTGTTCGACTACGACGTGTACGCGCTCGCCGGCGACGGGGACATGATGGAAGGTATCAGCAGCGAAGCTGCCTCTCTCGCGGGTCACCTCCGACTGTCTAATCTCTGCTGGATCTACGACAGTAACCGCATCACCATCGAGGGTAACACCAGTTTAGCTTTTTCCGAAGACGTGGCCGGGCGGTTTCTAGCGTATGGCTGGAGCATACAGCGGGTGTCGAACGCCAATGATTTGGACCTGTTGCGGGAAGCCTTCGAGCATTTCAAAAAGACCACCGATCGCCCGACCCTCATCATCGTCGACAGCCACATCGCCTACGGCGCCCCGACCAAGCAGGACACCGCCGCGGCTCACGGCGAACCTCTCGGGGACGCAGAAATCCGGGCGACCAAACGCCGTTACCAATGGCCGGAGGACGCCAAATTTCTGGTGCCCCCGGAAGTGCTGGAGGATTTCAAAGCCAAAGTCGGGCAACGCGGGGCGGCGCTGCGTAACCAGTGGATGGGGCTGTTCAGCGCCTACGAAAAGCAGTACCCGGACCTGGCGGGCGAAACGCTCTCAATCCAACGCCGGGAGCTGCCGAAGGGCTGGGATGCCGACATCCCCACCTTCCCGGCGGACCCGAAGGGGCTGGCCACTCGGGACTCTTCCGGAAAGGTGTTAAACGCCATCACCAAACGGCATCCTTGGCTGATCGGCGGCGCGGCCGACCTGGCGCCCTCGACCAAAACCTATCTTAGCGGTCAGGGCGATATCGGCCGGAATGCCTTCTCAGGCAGAAATCTCCACTTTGGTATCCGCGAACACGCCATGGGGGCCGCCCTGAACGGGTTGGCGCTCGCGAAGCTCCGAGGGTTCGGGGCGGGCTTTCTGATCTTCAGCGACTATAGCCGGCCGGCCTTGCGCCTGGCGGCGATCATGGAACTGCCGGTCATCCACATTTTCACCCACGATTCCATCGGCGTGGGCGAAGACGGGCCCACCCATCAACCGATTGAACACCTACCCTCATTACGGGCGATCCCCGGCCTGATCGTCATCCGGCCCGGCGATGCCAATGAAGTGGCTGAAGCCTGGCGTGTGATCATGGAACAGCAACACGAACCGGTGGCGCTCATTTTAAGCCGCCAAGCCTTGCCTACGCTGGACCGGTCCAAGTTCGGGCCTGCCTCGGGTTTGCGGCGGGGTGCCTATATCCTTTCGGAAGCCTCGAACGGCAAACCTGACGTCCTGCTGCTGACAACCGGCAGCGAGGTACCCCTTTGCGTGGAAGCCCAAGCGGCGCTGAAACAGCAAGGGGTCGAGGCGCGCGTGGTGAGCATGCCGTCGTGGGAATTGTTCGAAAAACAGGACGCAGAATATCGCGAATCCGTAATACCGGCAGCCATCAAAGCACGAGTCTCGGTGGAAAAGGCAGCCCGGTTCGGTTGGGAACGCTACGTCGGCTTGGAAGGCGAACGCATCGGCATGAAGACCTTCGGGGCTTCCGCGCCGTTAAAAGAGCTGCAGAAGAAGTTTGGGTTTACGGTGGACGCCGTTGCGTCGGCAGCTCTGGAGCAGGTGCGTAAAGCAAAAGCATAGGCCCAGGTCAGCCTTCCACCCGTCCGCAACGGACCACGAAGCCGGTCTCACACCACCTCGGCAAGGTAGGTTTCAGCCTACCCTGCCGGCGCCCCAGGAAAGTCACAGCGTCATTATGCCCGGCAGGGAAGGATTTTGATCCCGCTCAAGCAATTCAGCAAGGTTGGAGAGCAGGATCGCTCCGGGCCGGGTCGGATCCGCCGGTAGACGCCATGCCCCGGGGAATTGAGCCAACCACGCCCGGCGCTGCTCATCGTCGGCGTCCTCCCAATGCTTTCGGGCACTCTCCAGACGAGCTGTGGAACTCCGGCTCAGTTTTGCCGCTTGTTCCTGTTCGTACAGTTCTTCCCGGCGTTTGGCGGCCGCAGCACCGGACGGCAGCGTCATTGTAGGCGTGTTCGGAATGGCCCGGAAGGACCAACCGACGACGCGCTTGCCTTCTTTGATCGGGTCGTACCGAAAAGTCACGTCGGCGCGCTCGTTCAGTTCGCGCATCGCGCGTTTAAGAATCACTGCGATGTGTTTCGGTTCATCGTAAGCTGAACCCTTCAGCGCGAGGAAGCTCCGAGCCCGTTCCAGGGTAAACTCCCAGACGGGCAACTGGTTACGAACGTCCCGCGGATTCCAGGAGCGGACGTACATGTACATGCGCATCGCGTAGGAACTCTTGAGCCTGAGGAAGACATCCAGCGGCACCTGCGTGAAGTGTTCCTTCAGCTGGACCAGAAGAGGCCGCATTTCATCGTGGAAACGCAGCTCAATGATGCCCTGGTGATCCCAATACTTTGCGTACGAAAAGATTTGAAATTTGGTTCGGGATCCATCCACCGGGTTGTTGATTTCCACCAACGACCGCATCATTTCATCGGCAGCCCGCTCGAGCGTTTCATACGCGGAACGGCCGGCCAGCCCCAGCCCGGCCATGTAGTCTTTCACGCGCAACCGGTGGGTAACAAGGTCTCCCTCTTGCGTGGCCTTGACCGCCAGCATGATGACCAAACGGTAGCCCAGGGCCGTGAGTTCCGTCCGAGCGCGCGCGAGCTCGTTATGGATCACGGCGACCTGTTTGCGACGTCGTTCGCGCATCCCAAGTATAAGGCTAAACGGCGCCGAAAACTGCAAGCGCTTTTCCCGTTTCCCGTTTCTGTCACCGATCCGCCCCTTCGGCCTGTCAAGTTCCTCGGGAAATCGTCCCGTTCGTGTCACCGATACCGGTCCCGGCCGGGATTAATCGGGTCGCAACTTTTATTTTAAAGGTTAAATTTCATTTTTCCCGGCTTTTCCCGGCGTGGCTTTGCAGGATCGGGGGGGCAGCACGCAAAACCGGCGACATAAACGGGAACTCCGTAAACGGGAACTCCGGCCACCCCGGCTTCACTCGTGCCTCCAAGGCGGCCCGCCCCAGGTCTTGCCATTTTCCCATTCTCATACCGAGCTGCAACGGGATGGGCGACAAGAACGGGACGAACGGGCCGCAGGCCCCAGCGCCCTCGTCGGTGACAAGAATGGGACGCTTTGCCCGGGAGAAAGAGCCTGCCTTCGGTTCCTGATTCGCGCCGACATCATCAGACGAAGGCATCGGTGACACGAACGGGACGGTTTCCCGAGGAGAATGCGCCGCCAAAGACGCGTTCGGTGACACGAACGGGAAGAGGCCTGCAGGGAATGGCCGGCCCTGGCCGCAAAAGGCTTTCCGCACCGGGGATGGGTGACAAAACCGGGACTCGATTCCCTCGAAGCGCGGATCCCGGAGGCGCACTTCCCCCGGGGGACGGGCGCCCGAGTCCGGGCCTTTCCCGGATTTGTCGCCGGAGACGCCCCGGCGTGTGCCGGTCAGGCGTTTTTGATCTGCCCGGATTTGACGCTTGAGCCCGGCGCCGCATCCGTTCCCGTTCTTGTCACCCTGGCCGAGGTGTCTCTGGTCAGGTGCTGCCCAGCCTGTTTCCCGTCGTTGTCGCCTTCTTCCCGTTTTCATCGCCGACGAGGGCTGGGATGGCCTGTTTTTGTCGCCCTTTATCCCATTCCTGTCACCGGAGCAGCCACATATATGAAGGAAAGGGGGAAACCGAAAATACTTGGGGTGGCTTGCGATGGAGGCTTGCGATGGAGGAAGGAGACAAGTGCAGCCATTGGAAGTTCCGTCAGGATGGCTTACCCGCAAAATACGCAGCCACCTTACTCCCCGCCGTGTCCGCCCTTGCCGGCGACGACGCAACAAGGTTGGGCGCCTGCAGCGAAGGGTGAACCGCCAAAGGGTATCAAGGTTCCTTCAGGCTCGATTCGGTAGGCCGATACGTTCCCGCCAAAT
This sequence comes from Verrucomicrobiota bacterium, assembly GCA_019247695.1. NCBI lineage: Bacteria > Pseudomonadati > Verrucomicrobiota > Verrucomicrobiota bacterium. The sequence goes on from JAFBAP010000036.1 coordinate 95,980, forward strand.
TTGTTGGCCACGTAAGCGAAGTTCGACTTGGCGCTGACGGCGACAGAAAAGGGACTAAGACCTGCGCTAAAAGGGGATCCGGGCAACGGTTCCAAAGCCCCGTCGGTAAGGATGCGGTAGGCCGAAAGGTTATCGCTGAGTTCGTTTACCACGTAGGCGAACCTGCCGGATGGGTCTACGGCGATATCGTGGGGATCGCTCCGGGTTGCAAATGGTGAACCCGGAACGGGCAGCAAGGCTCCATTATCACCGACGCGGTACGCCGAGACGTCGTTCTCGCCTTCATTCACCACGTAAACATACTTACCCGCAGGCTCGACGACGACGGCGAATGGTCCGATTCCCACCGCGAACGGTGAACCGGGAGCGGGCGTCAACGCCCCATCGGAAGCGATCTGGTAAACCGAGACGTCGTCACTAACTTCGTTGGCGACGTAGACAAACCTACCTGTAGGATCTACGGCGACGGAACGGGGAAAATGCCCTGCTGTGAACGGCGAGCCCGCAACAGGCGTCAGCCCCCCATCGGGGCCTATCCGGTAGACGGAGACGTCGTTGCTGGCGGCGTTTGCTACGTAAGCGAACTTGCCCATGGGGTCCACCGCCATCCTGTGCGGATTGTCGCCCGTTGCGAAGGGCGAGCCGGGGACGGGCGTCAGGGCTCCGTCAGTACCGATGCGGTAGGCGGAGACGTCGTTGCTACTCTCGTTGACCACGTAGGCGAACTCGTCCGCTCCACCTATCACCATGGAAGAGGGTAGATTGCCCGCCGCGAAGGGTGAGCCGGGAATGGACGTCAGGGCCCCGGCGGCATCGATCAGGTAGGCCGAGACGTTGTTGCCGCCGCCCCCGTTCACTACGTAGACAAACTCGGCTTTTGCGGGGGATCTCAGCGACACAAAACCGATTGCGAGCGCTGCCCATGCAGATATGCTAGCGCGACTCATAACAGCATTATGCCACCTCATTCGCGGCCGGTACACCGGTTCCGCAGCGCCCGAACGGATTTCAGGTTGCGTTAACGGCGATACCTGCCGGCCCGGAAACCGGGCGTGCTAAAATGGCTGCTCAATACCCGGCTGGTGCAACACCGAACCTTTGAATGTTTTGATCAGCTCGGGAAGGGCATCCGGCTGCATACGCGAGCGACCACGATTGTGGCCTGACCCCAAACCGTGGCGGCGGTTGAAGTCATCGATCTGTTCGCGGCGGGCGGCGACGAAGCGCTTTACCGCAGGCCGAAAGCAGCCTGTGAGGTCAGCCAGCAGGGACTCGCTGACGAACCATTTTTGGCCCCGTGCTTCGGCGGCTTCGTCGATGTCGGTCAGGTAACGGAGCGCTTTGGCGAGCTTCTCGCCGGCTTGCGACGTGTGGCGGTTGGGGGTTGAGGCTGCGGCCGGAGACGGCGAAGGGGTTTCGCTGCCGGACCGTTCGGTTGCTTCAGCGGGAGCGGGCGTCAGGACTTGAGGCGGTGGTTTGGGTTCGATCTCCGGCGCAGGCGTTCGCCGGGTGGCAACCGGGCCGGGCGCCGCGGCCGGTTCGGCGGGTGAGACGGGCGGCGCGGTTTCGCGTGGCCGCAAGGCCGGGTCGACTTGGGGCAAGGCTGCTGAAGCGCCGGGGGGGGCAAACGTGGCCGAAGAAGGGCCCGCAGCCTGGGCGATGGCGTCCATCGCGAGCCGCATGAGGGCTTCTTGAAGCTGGGGCGGAGCCAGGGTGGCTGCTCGCGAGGATAAGTCTAACAGTTGTTGCGCGATTGGCAGCAACTCGATGCGCGGACCGGTGTCGGCCGCGGCCTCTTTCAGCTGGCGTTGCAGGCCGACGAGACGAGCTGAGAGCGCGTCGCGTTCGGCCGCGAGCTCCTCGACCTGGCACTGCAGCTTGCGCTCCTTCTGCTGGTCGGTCTCTCTTTGGGTGCGCTGCTGATTTTCGAGGGATTGCAGACGCGCGGCGGCCTTTTGCGCTTGGTCGCCGAGAGCCCGGAAGTTCTCGGAGAAGGCGTTCAAAAGCGTTGCCGGGTCCATTTGCTCCGTGGTGAAATCCAGGTGGCGCGCCAGGTCGCGTGCGGCGTGAGCGAAGGCGAGGACGCGATCCAGCACCCGAGGTTGAGGCTCATCGGCGCTGCCTTTCCAGTCTCGGGAGAGCGCCGTGTAGGCGGGAACCGACACCCGCCAGTGTTGGGTCTTGGGTGCGGGCGAGCGTTTGAGCGATTTACCTTGCCTGGTGCGCCTGGCGGGCGTGGCGTTCGGGGCGGTGCGGGTGGGCTTGGGTGAGGGCATGGGCGTGCTTCTGGCGGGTTGCTTGTCGGCGGCGGAACTGACCGGGGCGCGAAAGACCTCGAGAATCTGCACGCCGGGCTGTCCCAGCCTGAGTCCCTGGCGGCCGTCCCGGTTACCTTGGGCGTCGGCGATGGCGTAATCGTCGTAATGCCGGGAAGCAGCATAGGAACGCCGTTCTTTAGGGTCGTCGGCATCAACGATCATGCGGTGACCCTGGATCTCGGCCTTGTAGAGCGTGGGATTGATTCTCGGCGGGCAGTAGTAATGGACGGCCAAGGTGGCGTAGATGGCCCGGAACAGGTGCATGTACAGATCGTTCTCGCCTTCGCGGGTGGGGATGAGGCCGGCGAAGTGGCGACCGGCGGCTTCACGGCACTGGCGGCCAAACCGCTGGTTAAGGTCTCGGGGGCTGAGGGCTTCGGGACCCAGCCTGAGGCGAAGCCCTTTCCATGCGTCGATCACCACCGATGCGGGCACCAGCGTCGGGATCTCGAAAGTGAAGGGCTTGCCGGAGCCGTCCTGGCGGCGTTTTAACTGGCCGGTAAACCGGACCGAGTAATCGGTTTTAAGCTCGAGTTTCGTCGCGGCGCCGAGCAGTTCGCTGATTCGCCGCCCGGTCGCCACGGCCAGGCCGGTCGCCAGGTCAGCCCAGTTGGAATGTTTATCGGAAAGCAGCGCTTGGGCGCGGGCCACAATCGCGTCGGGGTTCCGGAGGAACCGGGTGTTCAGGTTGCGCGTTTCCACCCGGTCATGGGCCGGTGCGTTGATTTTCAGCCAGGTCGCCTCATCGAAGCGCACCACCTCCAGCGCAGGGTGGTGCTCACCGAGCGCGCGGCGGATGGCATTCCGGACCTGCGACAAATAATTTTTCTGCTGCCGCGAGGTCTTGAGCCGGCGGCTTTCGAAATAAGCGACCAACGCTTTAAACCAGCGCTCGGCTTTGGTGCGCCCTTCCGGGGTTGCCGTGACGTCTTCTAACTCCGCCAGATGAGCGGAGAGATAAGCGTTGAGCCATTCGTAAGGGGCATGGCGCATAAGGTGTATGGGCAGCGCGGCCTGTAGGGTACATAAAATTGGACCGGATGCGCAACGCCAAATCTGCGTAGAACCGAAATGCATGCACTTTCACCGTGGTGCCGTGCTGAAAAGCCGGGCCGGCGCCGGCTTCTCCTCCCTCGCAGCCCGGCGGAATCGGGGTTAGTCTAATCCGTGCGTGACTGGCTTTGGCATCTCACGATGAACACGGGCGAGGTGAGGAAATGTGAGCGCTGCCATTTTACCGACTGGCATTGGGCGGAATTTGAACACGCCCGGCTCCTGCCTGGTCCCGTCCAAATGGCGTACGACAGCAATTACTGGCTTTATACCACCCTCAAGCCGGACGAAAAATGGGCCTCGTTCGAATTCCGGCGGAACCGGGTGGGGCTGGGCCAGGTCCGCCTGAGCTGGGCGTGCGTCTGCCTCGAGCAGGTAGCCGAAGCCTTTACGTGGGCGCAGGCCGTGGAACGATTCAGCCTCGACTGTCCGGATGCGTTCGCCGCGAGGCCGGCAATGGACCTTCCTGGCGACTGCCCCTGGGTAGCGGCCGTCGAGATCACCCGGCTGGCCGGCCACGAGCGGGGCTGGATGTGGGAGTTTCATGCGCTCTATGGCTGGTATTTGGCCGGTAAATTATCCGAGGAAGTCTGGGCCTGACTGACCTGGACGAAGCGGGGCCTTTCGGCAGGCGGCTGCACAGCCGTTTTCTCCAACTCAACAACTCACGATTCCGGCGGCCAACCGGTCCAACCCTGACGCGGAGAAACCAGGCCGTCCGCAAGGCAAACCTGTCGCGTTTGTAACGTTCGAGTAAGGGACGCGTCACCAGAGCCGCCGTAATTCGTAATGGGTAGCGAATCAGGTTTGAGATGGAGACAAGACTTAAGCAAAGGGTGGTTGTCGAGGCCTGGCAGCTCGCCAAGCCATACTGGACCTCGGAAGAGAAATGGTCAGCCTGGGGGCTGCTGCTGGCCGTCATCGCGCTGAACCTCGGCAACGTGTACATCAGTGTGCGCATCAATGAGTGGAGCAGCGCGTTTTACAACGCGCTCCAGGCTTTCGACCGGCCCGAATTTTTCCACCAACTCGGCATATTTTGCATCCTGGCGGCCGCTTACATCGCCATGGCCGTCTACGCCCTGTACCTCAACCAGATGCTCCAGATCCGCTGGCGGCGCTGGCTGACCCGACGGTACCTCCAGGCCTGGCTTGCCGGCCGCGCTTACTATCAATTGCAACTGGGCACCATGACCGGTCGTAGCTCTCAGCAGGGTGATAATCAGCAGCCCGATAACCCCGACCAGCGCATCGCTGAGGACCTCAACCAATTCACCAGGTACGTCCTGAGCTTGTCGCTTGGCTTGCTTTCGTCAGTGGTTTCCCTCGCTTCGTTTCTCGTTATCCTCTGGGGACTCTCGGGCGCGGCCGACCTCTCCCTGGGGCCTTTGGGAACCTTCCGGCTGCCTGGTTACCTGGTCTGGGCCGCCCTGCTTTACGCGGGCGCCGGCACGTGGCTGACCATTAAAATCGGACGGCCGCTGGTGCCCTTGAACTTTGCCCAGCAACGGTTCGAAGCCGATTTTCGTTACAGCCTGGTGCGGCTGCGGGAAAACGCCGAGAGCGTCGCCTTTTACGGCGGTGAGTCGGTCGAGATGGGCGTTTTTGAAGAACGCTTCAGCCGCGTGGTCGCGAATTTCTGGCAGCTTATGAAACGCCAGAAGCGCCTGACCTGGTTGACCTCAGGTTATGCGCAAGTCGCGGTCATCTTCCCGGTGGTGGTCGTGGCGCCCCGGTATTTTGCCCGGCAGATCCTTCTGGGTGGGCTGATGCAGGTTATCAATGCCTTCTCGTCGGTGCAGAACGCGCTTTCATTCATCGTTACCTCCTACACCGACATTGCCGCCTGGCAGGCGGTGACTGAACGGCTAAACGGTTTTGAGCGCCGCCTGAAGGCGATCCGGCAAGCCGGCGATATACCTCAGCCATTCGTCGTGCGCCGTGACGGGGAGGGCGTAGCGGTGCAAGGGACAGACCTCGACCTGCCCGACGGAAGGCCGCTGTTGCGCGACGTCGGCTTCACTTTGGGTCAAGGTCAAACGCTGTTGATCACGGGGCCGAGCGGTGCGGGCAAGAGCACCCTCCTGCGTGCCTTGGCCGGAATCTGGCCGTTTGGACGCGGCGAGATCCGGCTGTGCGCAGGGCGCGTGTTCTTTGTGCCGCAACGGCCTTACCTGCCGCTGGGTACTCTGGCTGGAGCGTTGCTCTACCCGGACAGGGATGGACCCCAAAGCAGCGTCCCGCGGGCGCGGCTCACGGCGGTACTCAAGGCGGTAGGACTGGGCGCGCTGGCCGGCGAGCTCGATACCGTTGAGAACTGGTCCCAACGCCTCTCGCTCGGTGAACAACAACGGCTTGCCTTCGCCCGCGTTCTTCTGGCCCAACCGGCGCTCCTGTTTTTGGACGAGGCGACGTCGGCGCTCGACGAACCGGCGGAGGCTCACCTTTATGGGGCGTTGCAACAGGCGTCCTCGCGGCCCACGGTAGTGAGCGTCGGCCATCGAAGCACGCTCCGGCGCTTTCACGACCGGATCCTGGAACTCGCAGCCTCCTCGGAGCAGGCCCCCGCAGCCGGGGTTTTCACCGGTTAACCTATGAATGCGAACCTCCAAAGGTTCACCGGCTTTGCCGACACCTATGACCGATACCGCCCGGCATTACCGGTCGTCATTCGCGAGATCCTTGCACAGTTGGCGGGCGACGCGCATCCCTTTCGAGTGATTGGGATCCTGGCTGACCGCGTCGTGCCGTGGTGGTGGAGCTATCGAATACGGGTCGGGATTAAAATGCCGGTTGTGAAATAGATGCCGGTGCACAACGGCCGTCTTCGGCCTGCGCTCGTCGTTAACAACCCAGTTGATTTAACGCGCGTAGCTGACCCGGTCGTCGGCTTCCAGCCAGTCAAACAGCGTCGTTCCGGACGGATCGAGACCGAGCTTGGCGCACTCGCCGGCAAACCATTCCTTGCGCTCGGGATCCTCATACGGCCGGGCTCCTTCGACCTTGCCTGCCCATTCACGGACTTCTTCGCGACTCTTTGGGGTGCCGTGCGCGTCCAGCCAGGCGAGCACGTCCTCGTCGGAGGCGCCGCCCTCCAGCAGCTTTTTCACTTCGTCTCCGGTCACGCCTTTGAAGCCGAAAAGTATGTTGTCGAGAGGACAATCATAGTGGTACTCGCCGATGCTTCCGGCAAGCAGGGCACGCCCTTTGTCCAGCGTACGGCCAAGGATCACGTATGTGCCGAGCCGCTCACGCGGGCTGCGAGGCGGTTCTTTGGTAAGATCTTTTGCTGAGCTCATAGAGGGTCCACAGGTTTGTTGATGGCTCAAAATGCCAGTCTCGCCAGTGAAGGCAACGAATCATTTCTCTGCGGCGCTTCGGGAAAAAGAAAGAACGCCACGTACAGGCCAACGCCGAAGACGCCGCCCGGTCGAGACGAGCGTGTGCAGAACGGAATATACCCGCCTCGAGTGGGACCACCCGGATGCGGGCAGGTATTCACCACCGTTTGAACCCCCGGCAAAATTTTCCGGGTCCGGAAGGGCGGGGGCAGGGCCTTTTTGCCTAGCGGGGGCCGGCCGGGCCCGCCCGGCCCGGGCCCGCCCCTCTGGTAAAACCCCTTTTTTATGGTTCTTTTAGGCCTTGGCACGCCCGCTGCTCTGCGCTGCGCCAGCTTTTGCACCC